>JBDTPK010000059.1:0-10425 GCA_039932735.1 Nitrospirota bacterium | reverse complement strand
GTCCTCCTAATCTCCATCATTCAGCTGTATCGTGCCTACCTGGCAATAGCAGGCAAGATGCTGTGAGCAGGGTCAATCGTCTCGTTTGCCGCATACCCAGCCAAACCCAATCAGTGAGCCGTTTTTTTGGGCATCCCGTGTCGTAACATTTTGCGAGTTGTTGGAGTGACATGAACCAAACGGTTCAGCTCCTCAGGGCATAGCCTACGGGAATAACATGGTTTTGCCCTGTTCGGATATCGAACAGGAATTGCTGTCCTCCTAGCGGGCTGCGGAAAAAATCCGCCAACATACGAAGACCGTGCGCGTGAAAGGTAAAACGTGAAACGTAGGCTTGCTGAGTGCGCTTTCGAAACCTTTCACGTTTCACCGTTTACGTTCCACGAACAAATTAGTTGCCGAACAGGAGATCATGCGAATAAATAGTCTTGCTGTCCCTTGTGAAAGACATGTCGAGCCGTCTTCGATAGGTTCGTGTCACGACAGTACGATTTCGCCTCTACGATATGTGGTGCTTCAGTCGCTGGTCGGCGTCCTGCTGGCCTAGCAGCTATGAAAAGTTGGTTACGAATTCCTACGAATTTCTGGCTCCGCTACTATTAGCCTGGACGGATTAAGAATGAAGAACATCATCTTTAAGGACATCAAGATTGCCTACGAAGGTGGCAGGGTAGAAATGGAGAATGTCTATTTTGTGAATTGCAGCTTTGAGGTGACCAGGCGACCCAACGGCCAAAATTTCGCTAGCAGTGTGGTGACACACGAGCTGTTCGAACCGGTTCTCTTGGGTGGTCTGGCCTGACTCTGTTCTTTGTTGAATGGACGGCCTATCCGTGCTG
This sequence comes from Nitrospirota bacterium, assembly GCA_039932735.1. Taxonomy (GTDB): domain Bacteria; phylum Nitrospirota; class Nitrospiria; order Nitrospirales; family Nitrospiraceae; genus Palsa-1315. Next base: position 9,586 of record JBDTPK010000059.1, on the reverse strand, counting down.
GGCGTTGCGCTCTCTCTGCTGGGCTCCCTCCTCTCCCCGGAGACCCCTGTTGCTCGGGCCCCCCTATGCCGGAGCCGGGAGCCCGGGGACCAGCCGCTTCACGTTGAGCAGCCCTCCCCTCAGAGAGGCTTCGTTTCGGACCGGCAGGAGCCCCCGCCGCTGGAAGTGCCGGCAGCCGTGCCAGCCCTGTGCCTCCCCCCCCAGAGTTCTTCGATCGTTTTGCGCGTCCGTTGCGAGCGCCGAGAGCCCCCCCGTCCGGCTCAGCCGTCGCTTCCGCTGATGCACGGCCTCCCGTCCCGTCGTCCTGGCCGCCATATGGGCCGGATGCGCCGCCGAAAAAGGGCCGCCAGCAACGGCTTCGCAACATACCCCGTGTCCGCGCCCACGGTCTGACTCCGCAGCGCGGGCGGCGCAGGAAACCGATCCCACAACTCCCGCCCGCCGTCCGTCGCTGAGGCCGGCCCGCGAAACGACTTCACATTTCGGCGAGGGACCGGCGGTACCCATCATACTGGTGGCCCTCCTGATGAAGGCGTCTCGTATCACAACTGCGAAGAGAGGAGGAGAGGGTGTGTCAACACACTGCTAGGAGGCTGTGGAAAAACTCAGTTGATACACAAAATAATGTTGTTGGAATTTTTCCTATGGCACCGACGTCACAATTGTCTCAGGATGCTCAAAATGGCCCTCCAGCAAGACCGGAGCGGGCGACGATGCGACGGCCTACTCTGTTCGGTACGAGGAGAATCTGAGCGACGCGAGAACGCCGATGGCAGACCTTTTAGCATCCTGCTAGTCTTCCAATCGGCCTCTGCGGCTTGGAGCCAAGAAGGGCACGTCCGGACGTTTGAACAAACCGATCAATACCATCCCGGCGAGAAACCCGCCGATATGGGCGAAGAATGCCACGCCTCCGCCCGTACCGCCGATGCTCATCCCCCCACTCAATAGCTGCATGACGAACCACATGCCGAGGACGAAACCCGCTGCCACCCTCGTCGCGCCAAGGCCTGGCATCATCACCAGCACACGGGAGCGAGGAAATAACAGCAGATAGGCGCCTAAGACGCCGGAAATGGCACCGCTCGCTCCAACCATGGGGATAGACGAAGACGGATCGGTCAGGGCGTGGCTCAAGGCGGCCAGAACTCCGCATGTGAGGTAGAACGCCACATACCTTGAATGACCCATGACATCTTCGATGTTGTTTCCAAAGACCCAGAGGTACAGCATGTTTCCGATGAGGTGCATCCAGCCCCCGTGGAGGAACATGCTCGTAATTAACGTGGCGTAGGCGGGAATGGCCACGCCCATCTCAGGAGGGTCGGCCTCTCCAAACACGAGGGCAGGAATTGCTCCATACTGAAAGACAAATGTCTTTCCTGAGCCGGCAGGAAGGCTTGCCTGGTAGAAAAAAACGAGGGTGCAGACCACGATAGCGGCGATTGTGACGACTGGCGTCCGCTCCGTTGGGTTGTCGTCATGCAGAGGGATCATGGCGCCATATTAGGAAGGAGTACGGCGACGGTCAACGACTGATCGAGGGAGAGCCGGGTTATCCGGTAAGGAGCCGTCAGGTCCAAGGGAGATTGAAAACCCTGCGGCATGCGTATGGCCTCCACCACCGAACGATGCGGCAATGGCCCCTACGTCGGCCCCAGCTTCTCGCGAGCGCATGCTGTAATAGCGGCGCCCATCGCGATCATGCCACATGAGGCAAAACGGATGCTCCGCGGAGAGGCGTTCGCCGATCTGGCTTGTCAGGACCGCGCTGTGCACTGACGGAACGATGGCTCCGTGAAAGTCGACCAGCATCGCTTGCGCCGCAAGTTTGCTCACAAGCTCGCTTTCATAACGCAGGATGGCCCGGCCTTCCTGTTCCAATTCCTTTTGTGTGAAGTGACTCCAGCGGTGATAATCGAATGGATAGGAGGCGACGGCTGCGTTAATTTCTCGACTGGAGGGGAGTGTCCACGTCCAGAGATCTTTGTCTTGGATATAGTCGAGGAGCCACGGAACCGGCTGGTCGTGGGCCCATTCCCAGGCGAGAACCGCTCCGGACTTCTTCATGTCGAAATACGCATAGGGAAGGCCCGCAAGAGCTTTCTCCGCGGTGATGTGATGATCGAGCACGAGGAGTGCCTGTGTCTGCGCCGCCATGGTTTCCAGTGTCTCGCGGGCATAGCTGAAATCCACGATGACGACTCGCTGGTTCTGTAGCGCTGTAGGGGGAGGATTTCCGTGTTTGACGGGGATGAACCGAGCCTCTGGAAATCGATTCCAGATCGCCCAAGCGGCGCCGAACCCGTCCGCACATTCAGCGTGATAGAGCACGACAGTGGGAGGGGCGGAGAATGGGTGTTGTATGCGGGAACCTGCCATCGTCTCGGAGCATATCATGATGCTGCATCGAGACTAAAGCGTCTTTGTGAAGAGCGGTCAGAGGGCGTTGAGATGGTCGATCAGCTGACGCAATCGGCTCGCACTCCGGCGGTTGGAGATAAAGGTCAATCGAGGCAAGTCCCTCAGGTCCGGCTCGTCGAGTTCTTCGGGGAATGCCCCTCGCAATTCAAAGGTTCCCTCGGATAACAGATCGCCGAATGTATCATGAAGGCTGGCCGCTTGTTCCGAGGAGATGCTGCTTTTCAACCGAATGGCCAAGAGTCGGCCCACATAGCGGATGGAATGGAATCGGTGGTAAAAACGCCTGATTTCATCGATTGCGTCGTCCACGGATGTGGTGATTGTGAACAGGCTAAGATCTTCAGGGTTGATCAGTTTACGGGCTAAGAGTTGGCGTGTGACGAAGCCATACCAGTCGTTCCAGTAGTCGCATCCTGGAGCCTGGAGACACACGATAGGCTGGGGGTCGCTCTTGCCGGTTTGGGCGAGGGTCAAGATTTCAAAACCTTCGTCATGCGTGCCGAAACCACCGGGGAACAAGGCAATGGCGTTGGCCTCTTTCTGGAAGATGAGTTTTCTGGTGAAGAAGTATTTGAACGTCACGAGCTTGGGGTCGGCGGCGATCGTGGCATTCGGGCCTTGCTCGAAGGGCAGCATGATATTGACCCCGAAGCTATTTTCGCGTCCGGCGCCCTCCTGGCATGCGCGCATGATTCCATCGGCGCCCCCAGTAATAACCATGAACCCTTCCTCGACGATTCGACGAGAAAACTGGAACGCCATCTGGTAGTTCGGATCATCCGAGGCGGTGCGGGCCGAACCGAAGATGCTGATCTTGCGCCGATCGCGATAGCCATGAAAGACACGGAAGGCGTGACGCAGTTCTTTGACGGCGCGGTTGACGATCTTGAGGTCCAGGATATCTAGATGGGAATCGTGGAGTCGAAGCGTTCCGGCCAGGAGTTCCTTCATGATCGGGGCTTGCAGGTCGTCTTCCGGACTGTCGAGCAGAAGGCTAATGTGGCTCAGCAATTCCTCGTTTGAGGGAAGAGGGCGGGAACGGGTCTGGGAGGTTTTCATATTTTTGTCCATGCGGGGTTATACTGTATCATACGAGAGAAAAAATTCTATCAGCTGATCGCCGACCGGTCAAAGAAACGGAACATAATGTGTGAGGTTAGGAAAGATGGGGTGAGGGAGGTATTGTTTGAAGTGACCAGGCCCTGATACGCCCGAGATCGGGCGATGAGAGGTCGGTGAACTGAATATCGATGTGACACATCTGAATCCCGCTCGATGTTTCCTCGGGTGCTGCTCCAGGCATTTCGCAGGCCAATACCCTTCCACGAATGGTCAGAGGAGTGTTGTGGCCAGAAATGGAAAACGCCAGCACGAGGTTCGTCTTTGGCATGAGCGGTGTTGTTGATTCGATCAAGCCTCCGGCAAGGCTCAACTGAGTGATGATAGCATTATAGTGGGGCCCAGGCGCCGAGGCTTGCCCGACCACACTCACCACGACGGGTATTCTCGTCCTTCGTCTAGGTGGGTTAAGCATCAGGTCTTGTGCGCTGAGCACCCCAACCGGCTGGTTTTGCTTTGTAACAATTAAGAGAGAGGCGCCTGTAGCCATCATGAGTATCGAGGCTTCTGCTATGGCCTGATCGTACTCGATGAATTGTACCGGGCGTGTCATGATTGCCCGGACTTCGATATCATGCGGTTCGAGCCTCTGGGCGACAACTTTATTGACAATGTCGGCCGGCGTCATAATGCCGAACTGTGTGTCGGTGTCCTTGACGAGGAGGCAAGGTGCCTGCTCTCGATCGAGCAGCATGGCCGCCTCACTGACGGAGACGTCCCCTGGAACCTGCACAACCCCTGGTGTCATCATATGGGCAACCATCGTGGTTATGAGATATGTCGTCTTGAAGGGCTTGTCTTCGTGGATCGTCATGGACTCGAGATTCCTCCGATGTGCGCCTGTACGATTCGTGAGGGTCCGCCCTGGCGATATACGCCAAGTATAGCAGACGGGACTCTCTCGCCCATGAAAGGGACGTCCCTTGTTAAACGAGGAGTTCGGCGAATAGACTCGGCCAATTGTTAGAACAGCACACGGGTGGATCCTATGCCTGATTCCGATTTTGTTCAACAGGACTTTCAGCGCCGACTCAGGAACATTCCCTCATTGGGCATGGGGCTGTCAGTCGACGTCTATTCTCCTGATCTGTTCGAGCTGGTAAGTACACTGAGGAAGCAAGGACTCCAGCCAGGCTATCTCGAAATCTTTAAGGCGACGACGACCGCACTGTCGACGGTTCGACAGGCTGTCCAGGACATTCCGTTGGCGTACCATGGAGAAGGCCTGTGGATCACTCAGCCGGACGTTCAAACCTCTCCGCTTTTTCAGCAGGACGTCGGCGAGATGGTCACGCAGCTCAATAGCCTGCAGAGTCTCTGGTTGAATCATGAATGTGCGATGAAGCAGATGGCGGGCTACTCATTTGGCACGTATCTCCCTCCACTCTATACCGGGTTGAGCGCCCGGGTGGTGGCGGCAAACGTTGCGGCGGTTCAGCAGACGATGGATCATCAGGGCCGTCGAGCGGATGGGACTGCCCCGCTCTTTCTTTTGGAGCTGCCGCCCCTCACTTATTTTTCCGCCGGCACGATCTCGATTCCCCATTTTTTTCGGCTCGTCACAGCGTTGGTACCCTGTGGCCTTGTGCTGGACATCGGGCATCTCTGGACGGTCTATCGTTATACAGCCGCCTGTCGACAAGTCCCTCTAGAACGATTCGTTCAGGAATTCCTCGACGAATTTCCCGTGGATCGTGTCGTCGAAATCCACGTGGCGGGGCTGGCCTGTCATGAGTCGGTTGCAGGGGGAGAGCAAGGCGAGGGTCTTCCCGAATGGCTTGATGCCCATGCCGCGCCGATTCCGTCGATCCTCTTCACCATGCTTGAACAGGTTCTGGCTCATTCAAACCTGCTGAGCCTCCGGGCGGTTGCGCTTGAAGTAGACACCAAACCGATCGAGATGATAGTAGAGGAGTATGCAGAGGCCGTTCGGGATTTTTCTCTCCTTATTCAGCAGGTGATGGTCAGAGGAACAGCTGTAGAACAACCGAGGGAATTGGCCTCTTGTCCGGCCTCCGTCCAGGCGTCGGTGCGCCAGTCAGATCGACAGCAGTTACGCGACGACTATACCCGCTATGCACAAATTATCTCGGGACAAATCTCCATGACAGGCCAGGAGTGGCAGGACGTGGCTGCGGAGGCGAGCGGTTTAACACGGTACCGCACGTTCTATATGCCGTATGAGATTCTCCATTGGGGGGGAGACCTTGTAGAGATGTTTCCGCAGACTTGCGGGGCTTTAGCGAAGCGGGGTGTCTGTCTGACAGAGTTTGTCGTCTTCTGGTTTCGGTCCTCACGACCGCTCACGCAGTCGTACGATTTCTTCCTCCTCAAGATCGAACGGTTTCTCGAATTTGTGACGGAACGCGTGCCGGATGCGCATGTCTGCGTGCAACAGGAATGCGACATGTTGCGCCAGGCCTATGCCCAGGCGAACGAAGTGGGGGAACTGGTGATGGACATGGAGCGAACACGATGAGTTTCTGGCAGTCACTCACCAGGCCGGTCATCGGGATGGCGCCGATGGATGGGGTCACCGATGCGACGTTTCGCCATACCGTGGCGATGCAGGGGAAGCCAGATGTTTCCTTTACGGAGTTCACACATGTGCATGACGTCTGCCGGGGACCGGAGTTCTTATTGGACTCTCTCATCTATCATGAGGCTGAACGACCGATTGTCGCGCAGCTCTATGGAAAAGAGCCGGACCTCTTCTATCAGGCCGCTCATGCCGTGTGTGAGTTGGGGTTTGACGGATTAGATATCAATATGGGCTGCCCCTCGCGGAGTGTGGCGTCGTCTGGATCAGGCGCGGGTCTGATCCGAACGCCGGACGTGGCTCAGGCCCTTATGCAGGCGGCTCGACAGGGGATCACCGATTGGGCAGCTGGTCAGACTCTTGAGGGCGCGGGCCTCAAGCCTGGCAGAGTGGCGGCGCTCCGGCGTATGAACGAACAGCGGCAGGATGCCCGCGCGCTTGTCCGCCAGACGATTCCTTTATCTGTCAAAACACGTCTGGGCTACGACGTGGTGGTCGTCGACGAATGGATCGACCATCTCCTCATGGAGCAGCCGGCAGTCATTTCTCTTCACGGACGCACGTTGCAGCAAATGTATCGGGGTGAAGCGGATTGGAACGCCATTGCTCGGGCGGCGGAAATTGTGAAGGGGAGCGGGACGTTGTTGTTCGGTAACGGGGATGTGCACAGTTATCACGACATCATCCGTCGTGTGCAGGACACCGGGGTTGATGGCGTATTGGTCGGGCGCGCTACGCTTGGGGCCCCTTGGTTCTTTCGGCAGAAAGACGAGGTGCGGCTCGCTCTGCAGCAGCATCGGCCTGAAGAGGGCCTCGAATTGTGGATGCCACCGCTCACTGTCCGTTTTGAGATGTTGCTTGATCATGCCAGACGGTTCGAAGCGGCTTGTGGACAGGGCCAGTTTCGGCGGATGCGCAAACATCTGGGGTGGTATTGCAAAGGGTTTCCCCATGCCGCCTCGCTGCGAGCCGAGATGTTCCGAGTCTCTTCGGTCGCTGATCTGGAGCAGGTGCTCGCCGACTTTCATGTGCACAACGCCACTCTTACCGAGGTCTCCGGCCACAATTTTGAGGAATCGCTTACTTTTCCTGAACTCTCTCCCGCGCTATAGATGGCACTCCTTCTGGCTTCTACCTCTCCGCGTCGTCGAGAGTTACTCGGCTTGCTGGGTATTCCGTTCGATGTGAAAAGCCCAACGTTCGAGGAGCGGTTGATGGCTGACCGTCCGGCGATCGAGCAAGTGCAGTCCTTCGCGCAGGGCAAGGCTCAGTCGGTCTCGAAGCAAGAGCCGGAGGCGATTGTGCTGGGGAGCGATACGGTGATTGAGGTGAATCATCACGTGCTCGGGAAACCGGCCGACCTGGCGGAGGCTCGCACAATGCTCCGACGCCTCGCCGGCCGTGATCATGATGTACACACGGCAGTCGCGCTTGTCTGTTCTATTCGTGCAATAGACATCGTGGCTCTGTCGACGGCCGTCGTTCGGATGAAGCCGTTCAATGAACTGGTGCATGAACGGTATCTGGCAACAGGGGAAAGCCTCGGCAAGGCCGGCGCCTATTCGATTCAAGGAGAGGGCGGCGAATTAATCGATTCCATCAACGGAGATTTCACCACAGTGGTTGGATTGCCGCTCTGCCTGGTCGTGCAGCTGCTGATGCACGCTGGCGTGAGTGTGCCGGTCGATCTCGACGAACTCTACGCCGTCAAGCCCTATGCCCACTGGGCTCATTTTTCATCAGTCTGATTGCAAAGGGGCAGGGGGCTTCCGTACAATATCGCCTCATTGATCGCTGTCTTGTGTAAGGAGGAAGTCATGAGCGTGCGATGCATGACAACGTTGGCGCGAGTCGGTGGCGTGACCGCCTGTGCGATCACGGGCCTGTTGACGATCGTCGGCCTCCAGCCGGTCTTCGCGATCGATGTGAAGCTATCAGTGGAAGAGGCTCAGAAGGCCTTGGAAGTCGGGCGAGCACCGATGGAGAACGCCAACACCCCAGAGGAGGTGAAGAAGGTCCTTCAGCAAGCCTCCATGGTCACGCGTGTGGGAGCCGATCCAGAGAAAGATTCCTGTGGCGCCAGTGCCATCCTCCGAACTAAACGGTATCGACTTGAAGCCTTTGGCCGGCAGGAATCGGCAGAATCCAAGAAGCGGAAGACACAGGTGCGTATGCCAGAGGAGTTCATCAAGAAAGTCGTTGACATGCCCAACATGGAAATTGAAGTGCAGCTCTGTGGCGACGATGAATACTTTGCAGAGGGCGCCTTGATTGAGCTGCAACAGGGCTCCAAGAGGATCAAGCCCATCGATATTGGGAAAGCCGAACGTGGCCGAAAAAATGAGGGAAATGGGCCGATCTACCGGTCGCGTTTTACCGCGCTGTTTGCGTATGAAACATTTGATCCCACTGCGGGGTCCGTGTTTGTCGTGAATCTTCAGGACGGACATGAGACGAGAATCGCGGCTGAGTTCTCCAAGGTGAAGTAGCACCGTCCTTCGATCCCTTCTCGTACCAACCTGCGGCGACGATTCTTGTTATCTGGCGAGCGTTCGACGCAGCTGTTCTCTCACAGATGTTTGATCCCACCTTTGCCGATAGATCTATCCCTGTCAGCTCGCTACAATCTCAATAATAGGTGAATAACGGAGCGCTCCTTCCTAAGAGAGAGCTGCCTGTAGCCTTTCGCGTCAGAGCAGTCTGTAATCCCAACATGAGAATGTCCGCTTTGACCAAAGTAGACATGTCCTTTTGTGTAACCATGCTGCCCTCAGAAGGAGGGCCGCATGGTCAGAGAGGAGATGGTGCGGATGAGGGTGCAGGAGTTGAAGCGGGTCCATGTGATTCGGCAAGCCAGGGGCAAGGCCATAGGGCCGCAGGAGGCTGGCGAGGTCTTGGGGTTGACGTCACGCCAGGTACGGCGGCTGATCCAGCGGGTCCGGACCGAAGGCGATGCGGGTCTCGTGCATCGGAGTCGAGGCAGGCCCTCGAACCGACGGTACCGGCCCGCACTGAAGGCCCGGGCGCTCCGGCTGTAGGCGAAGCACTATCGCGATTTTGGGCCAACCCTCGCGGCGGAGAAGCTGGCCGAGCAGCAGGGGATCCCCCTCAGTGCCGAGACCCTGCGGGGATGGCTGCGGACCGCAGGGGTGACGCACTTCCCGCGGCGGAAGCGGCCACACCGGGGGTGGCGGGCCCGGAAAGCTCACGTGGGCGAGATGGTGCCGCTGTTCGCATCATGACTGGTTGGAGGGGCGTGGACCCCGGTGTGTGCGGATGGCCTACATCGACGAGGCCAGCAGTCGGGTGGGGGCCCGGTTCTATGACTATGAAGGCACGATCCCCGCGATGGACAGCTTCGAACGGTATGTGCGGCGCGATGGAGTGCCGCACCGCGTCTACACGGACACACCTACGACGTATCGCGCCCTGGGTGAGCCGACCGTGGCGCGAGCTATGATTGAAAGTTGTGTATGGCAGGATCGGAAAGGGCGGCGTACTCTT
>JBDTPK010000058.1:0-10449 GCA_039932735.1 Nitrospirota bacterium | reverse complement strand
CTCTATACGATCACCAATATGCCGATCAGCCGATTTCTTGATTTTCTCCTGGAGAGCGGTAACTACGAGCAGTATATGGAGCGACTGGCCAACGCGTTCAACCCTACCGCCGCGGCCGGCGTCATGTGCCGCTACACGATCTCCGTGAGTTGGGACGGCACCCTGTTCGACTGCGATTTCAACCAGATGCTCGATCTGCCGGTCGATCATGGTGCGCCCGCCCATATCCGCGACTTTGATCCGGGTCAACTCAATCGGCGACAGATCACGACGCGCAACCATTGCTACGGCTGTACCGCCGGGGCCGGTTCATCTTGTGGTGGAACAGTCACCTGAATAATTGCGCACGACAAATATATCGAGATATTTAGATGGTTTGATGCCACGCTTGTTCATGGCTTGTTCATGTTGAAGAAATACGCGGCTCTAGCTGCTCTATCGATGGGGGTTCTCATGTGTGTTCCGGTATCTGCCGGAGCCCAGAAGATCGCTGCGGATCAACTGACTGGAAAGCTTGTGATCACCGGGGCGAGCACCCTGGCCCCGCTTATCGCCGAAGTTGGCAAGCGCTTCGAGAGTCTCTACCCGGCGGTGCGCATAGACGTGCAGAGCGGAGGCTCGTCACGCGGAGTCGCCGACGCTCGCCAAGGTCTCGCCGACATCGGCATGGTCTCGCGGGCAATGAAGGGGGACGAGCGGGATCTCTCTGCGTTCCCCGTCGCCCGCGACGGCGTCTGCCCCATTCTCCATCAAGAGAATCCTGTGCAGGCCCTCACCGACGAGCAGGTTGTTGCGATCTACACAGGCAAGATCATCAATTGGAACGCGGTCGGTGGGGCGGACGCGCCGATCACTGTCGTCAATAAGGCTGACGGGCGGTCCACCCTGGAAGTCTTTCTGCACTATTTCAAGTTGAAGAATGTGGATGTCAAGGCCCAGGTGGTGATCGGAGACAACGAGCAGGGCGTCAAAACCGTGGCCGGGAATCGCAACGCGATCGGGTACGTGTCCATCGGGACGGCTGAATACGACGCTACCCATGGGGTACCTATTAAGCTGCTTCCGATCGGAGGAGTAACGGCCTCGACCGAGAACGTACAGAAAGGAGTCTTTCCGCTTTCACGACCCCTTCATATTGTGACACGGACTCCACCCTCGGGCTTGACCAAGGCTTTCATCGAATATGCCCAATCAAAGGCGGTGCATGACCTCATCAGGCAGCAATACTTTGTCCCGCTGGCCGACTGACCGGCTCCTGCTCTGGCTGCTACGCGGGGTCGCCGCGATCGCGGGAGCGATTGTGATCCTGATTGTGGTGTTCCTCGTTATGGAAGCGCTTCCGGTCCTGCGGCATGTCGGCCTTGCACGGTTCTTTACCGATCCCTCCTGGCATCCCGCCGAAGGTTTCTACAATCTCACGCCGATGCTGTGGGGAACCCTGTTCGCGATGGTGGGCTCCGTGCTAATTGCGACGCCGTTGGGTATCCTCTCCGCGGTGTTCTGCCATTACTACGCGCCGCAGGCCATTGCGCGGCCCTACCGACGGCTGATTGAGCTGCTCGCGGGCATTCCGTCTGTGGTCTATGGGTTCTGGGGCCTCGTGGTGCTCGTCCCTCTGATTGGGGCGATCCAGCCGCCTGGGCCGAGCCTGCTGGCCGGAATCGTCATCCTCACGATCATGATTCTGCCCACGATCGCCTTGATGGCGGACGCTAGCCTCGCCAACATTCCCCCACAATACTTGCGCAGTGCGGCCGCGTTGGGACTGCCACGGTGGGCGACCATTCGGGGCATCGTATTCCCAGCGGCCAAATCGGGGTTGTTCACCGGCGTGATCCTCGAGACCGGTCGGGCCATCGGGGAGACAATGGCGATTCTCATGGTCTGCGGGAACGTGGTACAGACTCCTCACAGCCTCTTCGATCCAATGCGCACGCTGACCGCCAACATAGCGCTGGAGATGGCCTATGCCCTCGGGGACCATCGCGCCGCGTTGTTTTTCAGCGGGCTGGTCTTGATGGGGATGATCACCGCACTTGTCGCCGCAGCAGACTGGATTAGCCACGGAAGAATCTATGGTTAATGCGCTTGAACGACATTGGAATGCGCGCGAATGGCTCGCCTCGGCCTTGGTGTGGAGCGCGGCAACTCTCGTGACCGCCGCCTTCTGTTGGCTTTTGGGCGATATCCTCTGGCACGGTCTGAGTCACATCTCCTGGACGTTTCTGACGGCCCCCCCTCGGAACGCCGGGCGCGAAGGCGGGATTGGTCCTATTATAGTCTCGACTGCGTTGATCTTAGGTATCTGCCTTGGCGTCTCCCTTCCCATCGGCGTCGGGACCGCTATGTTGCTGGCTGAGTTCACCCCGGACGACAGTCTGTTCGGTCGACTGACTCGACGAAGTCTCGATGTGCTGTCGGGCGTGCCGTCGATCGTCTTCGGGCTCTTCGGCAACGCCTTCTTTTGCAAGACGCTCGGGCTAGGCTTCTCGATTCTGTCCGGCGGTCTGACACTGGCCTGTATGGTGCTGCCGATCCTTATCCGTTCGACAGAAGAAGGATTCCGCGCCGTGCCGTCCGGCTACCGGCTCTCCGCCGCCGCCTTGGGGCTCTCGCGGACCACGACGCTGTTCCATCTCTTGTTACCGGCGGCCGTGCCTGGACTCTTGGTCGGTCTGGTGCTTGGGGTGGGTCGAGCCATTGCGGAAACGGCCGCGCTCATCTTCACAAGCGGCTATGTAGACCGCATGCCGGAGTCACTGCTCGATTCCGGTCGGGCACTGTCCATCCACATCTTCGACCTCTCGATGAATGTCTCCGGGGGGGATGCGAACGCCTATGCTTCGGCGCTGGTGTTGGTCGCCCTGCTGCTTGCGATCAATGGAACGGCGTCGTGGCTGGCCGAACACTGGCTGCATCGGAGGATCGTCACGGTATGAGGCCGTCTACTCCCACGCCGGATACACAACCTTGCCTTCCACTGGAGGAGCGACCGGCCGGTTGCGTGCCCAAGCCGTTCATCGAAGTCGAACAGCTCAGTGTGCATTATGGTCAGAAGCCCGCGTTCCATGATGTGACGCTCTCGATCAACCAAGGATGCATCACGGCACTGGTAGGCCCCTCAGGTTGTGGTAAGACCAGTTTCCTCACCACGTTGAATCGCCTGACCGATCTCATCCCTGGGTGCCGGGTGTCGGGGCGCATTCGCCTCGACGGCCTCGATCTGTTCGCTCCGCACACCGATGTGATCCAATTGCGCCGCCGCGTCGGCATGATTTTCCAAAAGCCGAACCCGTTCCCTCTTTCGATCCTGAAGAACCTGGAGTTTCCCTTGCGCGAGCATGGGCTCAAGGATCGGGAACGGATCGCCACCAGTATCGAGACCGTACTGCGCGATGTGGGGCTGTGGGACGAAGTCAAGGACCGCCTGCATTCGTCGGCCTTGGCGCTGTCCGGCGGCCAACAGCAGCGATTGTGCATGGCCCGAGCACTGGTTCTCTCGCCAGAAGTACTCCTGATGGACGAGCCCTGCAGCGCACTCGATCCACTCTCCAGCGGCGTCGTTGAAGACCTGATCGTGGGCCTGCGGGGTCGCTACACGGTGCTGATCGTTACACACAATCTTGCGCAGGCCCGTCGGATCGCGGATTACGCCGCCGTGTTCTGGGTGCGAAACGGAGCTGGGCAGCTGATTGAAGCAGGGATGGCTAAGCAGATCTTTGAGATGCCCCGTGAACCACTGACCGTTGCCTATGTGAGCGGAATGCGAGGATAGATGTTGTCATCGACTGAAACAAGCAGTCTGCTGGACACCAGGATGTTGGCTCGTCTTCCCTACCTTATTCTCGACAGTCTGCGCTAACCCCCATATCTCCTATGGATACAGGCCACACTCACGGAATATGCCATGCCCACATGCATATAGACATCTACATGTATCTAGGAGACCATGCTTTCGTTCGACAGACATGCCAAGGAGGAAGATGTGAAGAGACCGTTCCTGATTGAAAGATCGTTGATCGCCGCACTGATTGTGTTCTTCTCAGTGGGGCATTGGGTGACTCAGGCCCAAGCCGATCAACTTCCCTTTCCCGAACCGGCCAACGAGAATACCTATGCGGTCCCGATTGAAAACTTTCGTTTACGCCTATGGGCACAATATCGCGTGATGTACAACGCCAGCAATATTCCGAGCGGAGTAAATAGCGGCAGTCTGCCCTCTACTGGCGGCGGCCCTGGTCAACTCAACTTTGGGGACACCGAGGGCTACGACTTCTTCCGCCAGCGGATGCGGTTGGCCTTCGATCTCCAGCAAAAAGATTCAGATAATGTCGGCGTGTACATCCAGTTGGAGTATCGCGGTGGGTTCGGCGGCTCCAGTCCAGCAGCCAGTGATCCTCGAGGAGAGACGGGGGCCAACCCAGACGGAACTGCCAACGCATTCAACAGACTCCAAGCCCGTGGGGTACGGTACGGCTATGTCTATGTCACGCCCATTGAGAATCACACATTGGTTGTGGGCATTCTGCCGACGATCGATCAGGTCGGGCGTGTCTTGTGGGATGCTGAGTGGGATTTCAACGTGGGGGGAGCGGCACTTGGCGGCAAAATCGGCGACGGGGACTACCGCCTTGGTTTCTATCGATTCGCCGCCGACCTCGAAGCCGGGACTTTCGGACAAGGGCAAGGGTTCGGCAAGAACGGCGACATGTGGGTTACCGACTACAACAAACCTCTCAAGATAGGGACCTACGATCTGAAGCTCGGTGGACATTATTATGGGTTGAACATAGGGAAGACCGAAAGTATCAACATTGGAGATACGCACGAGAACTGGGTCGCGCTGACGGCATCAGGCTCGCTCTTAGGCACCGGTGCCTGGAACAGCTACTTGATGTTGAACTCGGGGCGAATCGGGACGGGAGTGACGGGCAACAATCACACCGGCTATTCTACGAAATTCGAAGGCGCAGTCCCGGTCGGTCCCGCAACACTCAATCTCTTTGCGCTCTATGCTTCAGGTGACAAAGAAGGTTACACCAGCAATCAATTCACCACGCCCGAAGCCATCTTAGGCACGAATGGCTATTGGGGTTACTCACACATCTTCAACGCCAATGCCCCAGGAGACGTGAATGACTTCGGCATTAATCTAAACAACGGCGGGGCGGGATTATGGACAGTCCAAGGCCAATTGCAGTTTCCTATAGTCCCGAAACTGTCCGGCACCTTGGAGAGCGGCTATTTCGCTGCTGCTCGCTCCCGCGAGTTCGACACACGAAGCGGATCGGCCTATATGGGCACAGAGATCGGAGGCATGTTGACCTACAACATCGCCAAGAACTTGAACCTTGATGTCGGTGTGGCCAATGCATTCATGGGTAACTTCCTCGCCAACCGTACCCAGGCGACAGGCGTCGTTCGGGATATCTACGAAGTCTTTACCCGATTCCAATACATGTTATAGGACCCGATTCATGAAAGATGATTCGGCGTGAATCACATGAAAGGAGAAACCGATGAGTGACCTCTCGCGAAGGAACTTTTTCAAACTGGGCGCCTGTATCGTCGGCGAAGCCTGTGCGGCACGCGCACTGACACAGATCGGACAACCGTCTGAAGCCGAGGCCCGTTCTATCTTAGCCACAACGTTACCCTATCCACGGACAAGGTTGGGGAACCTAAAGGAGTTATCGGTTGGGAAGGACCTGTCCCTGACCTATCCCGATAAGTCTTCGCCGATCAGTCTTTTGAAGTTAGGCCGGAGAGCGATCAACGGCGTGGGACCCGACCAGGACATTGTGGCCTTCAGCCGCTACTGCACGCACATGGGCGGAACGTTGACCCATCGCTCCGAGACCGGGGCCTACCATTGCCCACTTCACTATGCCATGTTCGATCCAGCAAAAGGCGGTCTGATCGTCATCGGCCAGGCGACAGATAATTTGCCTCAGATTGAACTGGAAGTAGATGCCAAAGGCGATATCTACGCGATCAAGGTCAAGGGTTTGATCTATGGACGGCAGGCGAACATTCTGACGTAATTGAACACGACAAGGAAAAGAAGGAGGGCAATCATGGGTACGACACATCACGGAGAGGACCGAGTCCCGATTCCTCCCACCGACGCGCAGCAGTTCACCACTGTTTGCTCCTACTGCATTGTGGGGTGCGGGTATCGCGTCTTCAAGTGGCCTCAGGGTCAAGAAGGCGGGCCGAACCCGCATCAAAATGCGCTGCATACGGACTTCACCAAACAACAGGCCGAGCGGTCCGGTAAGTGGATCTCTTCCTCCATGCACAGCGTGGTCACAGAGCGCGACGGTCACCGATACCACGTGGCGGTCCTCCCTGATTCGGCCTGTGTCGTAAATAATGGAAACCATTCCATCCGCGGCGGTACTCATGGTTCGGTGCTCTACGGACCGGATCGGCCGACCGCAGATCGGCTGTCATATCCACTGATTTATCGAGGCGGCAACCAACTGCCAACGACCTGGGAAGAGGCGATCGAACTCGGCGCTCACGTGATCAAGACCTGTTTGGATACCTGGGGCCCCGATGCCATCGCGATGAAGTTCTTCGACCATGGCGGAGGGGGCGGCGGATTCGAAAACAACTGGGCCGTCGGCAAGTTTTTCTTTACCGGCATCGGTACACAGATGGCGTCGATCCACAACCGTCCGGCCTACAATAGTGAAGTGTTCGCTTCGGGCGATGCCGGTGTGGCCGCCCTGCCCTCAGCCTACCTCGATGCCGAATTGGCAGACACAATCCTCTTGATCGGCGCCAACTCGTACGAAACTCAGTCCATTTATTTTCTGGAACACATGCTGCCGAATCTTTCCGGCGCGACCATGGCGAAGAAGCAGCGTCTGTTGCCCGTAGAACTGCACCAGCCTGGGAAAATGATCATCGTGGACCCACGGCGGACATCGACCGTGGCCATCGCCGAATCAGTGGCCGGCAAGAGCAATGTACTGCATCTCCAAATCAATAACGGGACCGATATTGCGTTGCTGAATGCCCTCGCACGGATCGTCTACGAACAGGGATGGCACGATCGCGCCTTTATCGCGAACCGAACCGACAACTTCGATGCCTTTAAGGCTATGAACCTGACCCAGGATCTCGATGACGCCGTTCGCGTCACCGGGATTGCGAAAGACCAGCTCATGCAGGCGGCCGAATGGATCGCCAAACCGAAGACCGAAATAGCCAGACGACGCTCGATCATCCTCTATGAAAAAGGATTGATCTGGGGACTGAAGAATTATGAGAATGTCGCCTCCGTGGTGGATCTGGCGCTGTTAACCGGGAACCTCGGGAAACCAGGCACAGGGTGCGGGCGTCTCGGAGGGCACCAAGAGGGCTATAGCAGGCCTGGATATCCAGGGAAGCGGCCACCGGTAAATGTTGACGAAGTGGCCATCAAAGACGGAGGTTCAAAGGTCTTCTGGGTAGCTGGGTGCAACCCCGTCGGCGGCACGCTGAACGCCCAGCAATTCCGGCTTTCGATTGCCCGGCGCACTGCGTTCGTCAACGAGGCTTTGAATCAGACCACCGGAGCCACGACACAAGAAAAAGCGGCGGCCATCCTGAAGGCGGTTGAAGCAGGAGGATTGTTCTTGATCGTCCAGGATATTTACCCCATCGAGACCGCCAAGTACGCGCATCTTGTTCTTCCCGCTGCGCAGTGGGGCGAGATGAATCTCACGTCCATTAATGGCGAGCGTCGGCTTCGGCTCTACCAAAAATTTATGGATGCGCCTGGCGTGGCAGAACCCGACTGGAAAATCATGACCATGATGGCGCAGAAGCTCGAGTCACTGTATCGCGCCGAAGGCAAGCCAGACATGGCCGACCGGTTCGCAGGATTCGATTGGAAGACCGATGAGGAGGTCTTCCGCGCAGCGTCAGTCGGGGTCAAAGGCGCGCAGGAAGACTACGGCGAGACAACCTACGCCATGCTGCTCACGCTCGGCACCAACGGTGTACAAACTCCGGTCAAACAGATCACGAATGGCCTGCCAGTGGGGACGACGCGGCTCTATGAGGACGGCGGGAAATTTAGATTCATCCCGTCTTCGTGGCCGGGATTTCCTGCTCAGATTCAGCAGCTCATGAATGATCCTTGCTATCCCTTCTGGGTCAACAATGGACGCGCCAATCATGGCTGGCAAACGTTGTACGACGACGCGCGAAAACCGCTCGTGATCAGCCGCGAACCCTTGCCATACGTGGAAATTCATCCGGAGGACGCGAGCAGACTGGCCGTCACCAACGGAGATTTATTGGAGTTGTTCAATCCCTATGGGACTGTGACCGCGATGGCGGTGGTAACAGACTCCAATCGACCCGGTCATGTATTCATGTTATTTGAGCATCCGAAGGGCTGGTTGAACAGCCTCACTACCGACTACGTCGATCCGGCGACGACGATTCCGTACTACAAGGGGACTCGTGCAGGAATTCGAAAGATTGGGACGCTGCGCGAGTTTAAAGAGACGTTGAGCTTCATACCGATCAACAAGGTCTGAAAATTGCTCGCAGCGGATATGACGATCACAGCTCTGTGGTCCAAACGTCCGTGCTATTGTCCAACATACGCCATTGCCATGAACCCGTCATCTATCGCCCACTCGCTGCTCATCACCCTTCCTGTCTGGCGATTAGGGGTTCTCTTCGGCTTTGCGATATTGATCGCAGTAGGCTGTGCCGATGTGAAGTCACGGGGACACACCATCTACGACGGTCCCGCCGGCGCCGTGAGACTGGAGCCTGTCGAAGAGATGTTTGGCTTAAATAGCACCGAGCGCAATGCTCATCCGGTTGCCTTGACCAATGACCAAGTTCGGATTCTTCTCACCTCGGTTTCAGCCAGACCGAAAGTCGGCTTGCTGAGATCTCTAACCGGCGAACCGGGCACTCCGAGACTCTTCGACAAGGAACATCTGAATCTCCTTGTTGGTCCGATCCAACAAGCCCTCGCACAGGCAACCTCTCGAGAGGAGGTCGTTTTTTATGTTGCGACCATGACGAGAGGAACGCGAGCGCAAATAACCTCTGGGAGACTGTTCGTTCGAAAGGACCTGTTCTACTTCACGGTGTCGAATTTCCGTCATCCGGTCGTTGCCGTCGAAACTGAGGTCGGCTCCACCGATCGGTTGCATGACGTGCGCGAGACCACTCACTATGTGCACGACCACCCGACGCTGTCGGTAGGCGAACAAGACTTTGTGATTTTTTTCGATGACCCTCGTTTTGAGATGGAGCAACGAGGCATACAGTTGTTCGGATATCCCGAGCGAACTCTCGCTATCGCCTACCAACCATTCCTCATCGCGAATGCCGACCTTCAGAAACGCGAAATGGAAATCCACGACGCCCTGCAACAGGCGACGATGGGGAAGAGGGAAGGTCAGGCGATCGCCGAACTCAAGCGGCGCGTTGCGGAACTCGAACAGACGAATCGCGCGTTGGCCGAGAAGATCGAGAAACAATCCACTGATGCGCGTTCGTTCACGCCTGCCTCTGTTGCCTCAGTGGTCCCAAGCAGCTCAGCTGAGGGTTCACAGATCAACCTGCTGGAAATGATCAAGCACCTTGAGGATCGGATGGCTTCCTTGGAGACACAGCTGCGGCAGAAGCCCTCCAAGAAGAAAGGGAAATAACAAGACGAGATTCGTATTTGTCAGAGTGATGCATTGCCGTGAAGGAGGTGCCAGGATGAGCCCGTCGCTACATGGTTACTTTACTCTCTGTGGTTTTGCTCCACTCAAGATCGGGCTGCGGAGTACTTGTGGCAGACCGTTACGAAATGTTTCCACCAGGGCTTGGTATAGACTCACTCGAGCCTACAGACCCGTCTGCCGTCTCTCTCCCCAAACAAGGAGTGAAGCCTCCAAGAGGCTGTATGCGTCTCGCGAAACTGTGAGCCAAAGGAGATCCCTGCACGACAAGGGAACACTCGTGAATAGTTTGAAGTCAGAAGAGGCTAAAGTGGGGGTTGATTTCGTTCTGGTTACTGGGTACAAGGAGATTGAGGACAACAGCATCCCTCACTTTGTAGGGTACGGTGCTTGGACTCACCTCACTGATGATGTTCGAAATCCATATTTATAGGCTTGGCCTGTCGCGAGGACAAGGCAAGGCTAGGCCTCGAGCTTTCGAAAGATTGGAGTGTGAAGACTGTGCTGCCCGGATCCGCAGCGAAAAAAATCGGCCTTCAACCGGGTGGCCGGGTCGTGAACATCAACGGCCATTACTTGCCCGATCATGAATACGCGTATGACCGCGATATCTTGTCCCGATCTCCTGGCAAGGAGAATGGTTTTTAGCCGGGGCGCGCTCCAAGACGGGCTTGCGGAGCGCAACGCCATGATTGATCGGACCCATCCACTGCCTGTCCGCCGGCATCCCGCCCAGCGAGTCTATCCCTCTCTCCTG
>JBDTPK010000057.1:0-10536 GCA_039932735.1 Nitrospirota bacterium | reverse complement strand
GCTCCTGCTTGGCAATCGCCAATGCATTCAAGAGAGCGAGCTTGGCCGCTTCCATCCCCTGCTTGATCGTCAAATCACGTCCAAGCTTACCGGAGAACACCAACTGTCCGTCTTGCATGGGAAGTACACCGGACAAAAACAAAAGATCTCCGGCCTGGACCGCCGGAATGTAGGTCGCCAACGGTTGCGGCGGTAGAGGTAACTCTAGATGCAGTTCTTTCAGTTTACGTTCGTAGGACATTCCAAAAATCCGTGTGATTCCTTTACCCCATACGTTTCACGTTTCATGTCCAACAACTACCCTGTGCGAAGCGCGTCGAGAAAGCTTTCACCTACAGGCAATTGCCCCCCTTGTAGAGCCTCCACGATGGTATGTCCCACATCAGCAGCAGTCGCTCTGATGCCGAGATGAACCCCACGTGCCAACTTTGGCCCCATAGCCAAAAGGGGCACATATTCCCGCGTCGGGAGCTGATCTGCCTTCATGAGATCCCGTCCATGATCGCCCGTCAGAACGAGCAGGTCGCCTGGACGAAGCTGTTCAAGCAACCCAGACAGTTGTCGATCGAAGTCATGGAGGGCCGTAGCCGACTGTGCCGCATCCGATTCTAAAACATCGATCCCGGCAATAATCAATCCACGGGGAACCTTTTTTAACATCCCCGTGACCTCAGTCACTAACGCAGTCCAGTGCCCAACGGGAACGGAACGCGTGAGCCCACGACCACTGAAAAGATCACCGACTGGCCCGACCCCGATCAGGATCTGGCTCGCACGATTGAGCACATCGAACATGGTCGGTCCAGGAGGTTCAAGCACAAACTCGCGGGGTTGTTGGCTGAACTGTACCGCACCGGCATCACCTAAGAGAGGATGGGCTGATACACGAACAATTCCCCAGGGGTCCTTGAGTAATTTTCTCGCATCCCGACAGCGCTGCAAAAACTCGTCCCGGCCCATGGCGCTCGCATGCGCCGCCATATGGCAGGTTCGTCGCCCGTCCGTCCAGACGATCAGCGCGCCCGACGACAGATGTTCGGCTTCACACTCGCACAGCATGGCGACTCCGGACGAGCGGCGATTGCCGACGATCTTACGGCCGAAGGCCTGTTCGAGGACCGCGAGCATGTCAGGAGGAAACCCGTTGGGATAGAGAGGCCCCGCAACGTCCGTCAAATGACCCGCCATTTCCCAATAGCCGGCGATGGAATCCACCCCCTTCGAGAGAAACCCAAGACGACCGAAGCATCCTTCCGGCTGCCCCATAGTCCGCACGCCTTTGATCTCCGTGATGTGGCCAAGTCCAAGCGCCTCCAGCGTTGGGAGATCGAGTCCGCCAACGGCATCGGCCAGGTGAGAGAGGGTATTGGAACCGTCGTCTCCGTATTCTGCGGCATCGGGCATGGCTCCGACACCGAGCCCATCGATCACCAGTACAATGACACGAGTAATCATGGGCGCACTATAGCAGAAGCGAGACGCATCGGGTATGGATTGACCTTCATTATGCGGCAGGTGGCCGTTGCCGTTGCCACTCGGCCATGATCGAGAGACTTGCGCTGGTGCCGATTCGATCCGCACCGGCTTGCAGCATGACCAGCGTGGTCTTCCAGTCTCTAATTCCTCCGGAGGCCTTCACCTTGGCGTGGCCGGCCACAGCCTCTTTCATCAATCTCACATCTTCAACCGTCGCACCTGAGGCGCCGAAACCAGTCGAGGTCTTCACGTAGTCGGCTCCTGCCTCCACAACCAACTGACAGGCCGTACGCTTCTCTTGATCAGTCAGATAACAGGTTTCGAGTATGACCTTGTGCTCGACGCCCGGTGTCGCCTTCACCACTTCAGCGATGTCCTGTCGCACATACTCACGATCTCCCGACTTCAGCCGGCTTATATTCATGACCATATCCAGCACGCGCGCGCCACGCGAGACCGCTTCAACCGCTTCGGCAACTTTGGTCTTGGTCGTGTGACCGCCCAAGGGAAACCCGATAGGGATGCCGACGCAAATCGCCGTGCCTGCGACAGCGGCCACCGCGTCATCCACATAGCTAGGCGGGACGAAAATCACGATGAATTGGAATTCCCTTGCTTCCTGGCACAACCGCAAGACATCCGTCTTTGTCGCGTCCGGACGAAGCACGGTATGATCAATGAGATCAGATACGTTCCATTGAGAGATCACTCACGACACTCCTTCCTTGTGGGCAAAAGCCCCATCCCCTGGGACGATTGACGTTTGGGAATGGGACCCGCGACGAAAGGGCCGCTTCTGATATTTTTCCACCGCCTTGTTGTGTTCGATCAGTGTGGCAGAGAACTGGTGCGTGCCGTCGTTCCGCGAGACAAAATACAGGAAGCTCGAATTGGACGGATAGAGTGTCGCGCGAATCGCTTGAATGCCAGGATTGGCGATCGGTCCAGGCGGCAAACCCTGCACTCGATAGGTATTGTAGGGGCTGGGACTCGACAGGTCTTTCTTGCGTAAATTTCCGTCAAATGCCGGCAAGCCATAAATGACGGTCGGATCGCTTTGTAACGGAATGTGCTTCTTGAGACGGTTGTGAAATACCGCTGAAATCTCCGACCGCTCGCCGCCGGAACCGGTCTCTTTTTCGATCACGGAGGCAAGGGTCAGCACTTCGTGCATGGTCATCTTCAGTTCCTGCATCCGAGCGAGAAGATCCTGGCCTAGCACCTGCCTAAGCTGCTCGGCCATGACCACCAACACGTCTCGCGCCTTGATGGGACGAGGCAACTTGTAGGTATTGGGATAGAGGTATCCCTCCAGCGTCTCCGCGTTGATCCCAAGCGACGCAATGAACGTTCGGTCCTTTGCAAGCCGGAGAAACTCCATGGGATCCGTAAGGCCCTGTTGCGAGGCCACCTCGGCGATTTGGGCGATGGTGAGCCCTTCGGGAATCGTGAGCGAATGGAGCAGCACTTGGCCGTTGAGCAGCTTCGAGATAATCTCCGTCGGAGTCATACCGGGATTCAGCTCATACTCACCTGCATGAACTTTCCTGTCGGCAGATTGTGCTTTTCCAAACAGGACAAACACGAAGCTGCTCTTGATCAATCCTTCTCGCTCAAGCAGCGCAGCGACCTGTTGAAATGTCGAACCGTCAGGAATGACAATGACTTTCGAGGGAGGGTGCGTGTCCGAGGGAATAGCTGGACCTTCAGCCCAGCGAATCGTCTGATAGGCCGCGACGCCAAGAGCGACCATTGCGACCAGTAGAAGTCCTAAAATGATCCGTAGGTTCATCAGATGGCTCTACTAATTCCGTACTCGACCCATCCAACCATCCTTCCAGTGTGCTCTTCGGCACCGGTTCAAGGCTCGCCAGATAGCTCTGGAGCAAAATCGAAGCGGCGATGCGATCCACTATGCCCTTCCGCTTCTTCCTGCTGACATCGGCTGCGATCAAGAGGTCTTCAGCCGACTTCGTAGTCAATCGTTCATCCCACAGAATAACGGGAACCGGCACTCCCTGTTCCAACCGGGCCTGGAACTCGCGCATGGCCTGGATCGCCGGACCCACCCGGCCATCCAATTGAAGGGGAAAGCCCAACAGCACGTGCCTGACTTCATACGTCACGACGAGGGACAGAATATGGGCAATGTCCCGGACCAAGGTGCGGCGATTGAGCGTCTCAAGTGGTTGGGCGGTCCAACCCAGTTCGTCACTCAGGGCTAATCCAATCCGCTTCGTTCCGTAATCGATCGCAAGAACTCGCTTACCTTCCTCCATTGAGTCTACCGCTCCGCCATCCGTTGGACCAGCCCAAAGACCTTTTCTAACGCCACATCCAGTTTAGCTGGATCCTTGCCGCCGGCCTGCGCCATTTCCGGCCTTCCACCGCCGGTCCCGCCGACCTCCGTCGCCATCTCCTTGATGAGGTCGCCTGCTTTCAGCCGAGCAATCAAATCCTTCGTGACAACGACCAGCAGCGAGACCTTGCCATCGTTGGCGGCACCCAGGGCCACGACACCACTCTTCAGCTTGTCCCGCAACTGATCGGCCAGCGCCCGCATGCCATTCACATCCAATCCGTCGGTCCGCTGCACATGCACCTGAATACCGGCGATGGTTTTCGCTGTCGCTTCGCCGGCTGAGCTGCCGGCCATTTTCAACTTCAGCTCTTCCAACTCGCGTTCCTTGTCCTTCAACTGCGTCATGACTTTGCGTGTTTTGGCTACCAATTCGGACTGGCCGACCTTGAGCAAGTCAGAAAGTTCACGAATGTCCGTCTCCAGCTTCTTCATTTGTGAGAACGCCCCGCTCCCTGTCTGGGCTTCGATACGGCGCACACCAGCCGCGACACCGGTCTCCGACACAATCCTAAACAGACCGATCTCCCCTGTCTGCAGACAGTGGGTTCCACCACACAGCTCCTTGCTGAAGGACTCGACCGTCACCACCCGCACTTGCTCGCCATACTTATCTCCGAAGAAGGCCAACGCACCCTTGGCCACTGCATCCTGAATGCTCATCACTTCGGTCGCGACCCGTTCGTTCTTTCGTACCTCATTGTTCACAGCCATTTCAATCTCATCCACATCGCGCGAGGACAACGGTCTGAAATGGGCAAAGTCGAACCGCAAACGGTTTGGCCCGACAAGCGACCCGTACTGTTTGACGTGAGGACCCAGCATGTCGCGCAAGGCGGCATGGAGCAAGTGGGTGGCGGTGTGATTTCTTTGGGCGTCTTGCCGCGTCGTCGCATTGACGGTCATACGCAGTTGCTCGCCCTCACGAATTCGCCCTTTCGTCACAGTCCCCTTGTGCAGAATCACGGTCGGTGCAGGCCTCGTGGTTTCCGTGATCTCCACACGCCCACCAAGGCCCGTTAGAACGCCCTGGTCGCCGACCTGTCCACCACCTTCCGCATAGAAGGGGGTCACATCGAGGACCAACTCAACCTCATCGCCTTCCGCCGCTTCCTTGACCAATCGGTCGCTTTTCAAAATCGCCTGCACGAGACTGTTGCTCTCCAGCCGATCGTAGCCGACAAACTTCGTGGCCCCGACGCCCCCAGCCAGCTCCGCGACGGCAGGCCGAGCAATTTCCTGCACGAACCCGCCGGTCTTGCGCGCACGAGTCCTCTGTTCCTCAATAGCCTGATCGAACCCTGCCTCATCAAGCGTCATCCCCTGCTCACGGCACGCTTCTCCCATCAAGTCTATCGGGAACCCATAGGTGTCATAGAGCTTGAACACCTCAGGACCCGTAAGGACGTTTCCCCCTGCCGAGCGCGCGTTCACAATCATCTCGGTGAGAATAGGCAACCCCTGATCGAGCGTGGCAATGAACCGCTCCTCTTCGCCTTTCGTCGCTTCGGCAATCGTCGCGGCAGCGTCTCGGACTTCTGAATAGACCCCGGCCATTTGGTTCACGACCGCCGCCGTCAACTCATGGAGAAAGGGCTCGACAACGCCCAGCAGCCTTCCATGACGTGCCGCCCGGCGGAGAATCCGGCGGAGCACATAGCCTCGCCCCTCGTTCGACGGCAACACACCATCCGCCATTAAAAACGTGATTGCGCGAAGATGGTCCGCCACCACCCGCATCGACCGATCGGTCTGATCCTGCTCCCCATACCGAACCCTGGCCCTGATGCCCACGGCGCTGAGCAACGGCGTGAACACATCGCTGTCATAGTTGCTGTAGACGCCTTGTGCCACTGCTGCCAACCGTTCCAATCCCATACCCGTATCGATGCTGGGCCTGGGTAAGGGATGCAAGGTCCCCGCGGCATCCCGATTAAACTGCATGAAGACGAGATTCCAGATTTCGAGGACGCGATCACCCTCCCCGTTCGGTTGATCGTCACCCGGGACCGACGGTCCCTGATCGAAATGGAGTTCCGAGCAGGGCCCACAGGGGCCTGTATCTCCCATCTGCCAAAAGTTTTCCTTCTCACCGCACCGCACAATGCGAGAGGCCGGCACTCCAACTTTCTTCCACAGTTGGTCTGCTTCGTCATCGTCCCGGAAGACCGTGACCCACATCCGGTCCTTATCAAGACCAACCGTCTTGGTCAGAAACTCCCAACCGAACAGGATGGCATCTTCCTTGAAATAGTCGCCGAAGGAGAAGTTCCCCAACATTTCAAAGAATGTATGGTGACGTCTGGTATAGCCGACATTCTCCAGATCGTTGTGCTTGCCTCCGGCGCGAAGACACTTCTGCACGGTGACCGCTCGCCTGTAGGTGCGCGTGTCCTCCCCGAGGAACACCCGCTTAAACTGGTTCATCCCGGCATTGGTGAAGAGCAACGTCGGATCGGCCTGAGGAATCAAGGCGGAACTCGGCACGGCCTGATGACCTTGCTGTTCAAAATATCGAATGAAGACTTGCCGCAATTCTTGAGTGCTGTTCTTCATGTCTTCCTAACTTCTCTCCCGCATCAGCGGCCCCATTACTGTTTCGATTGTATCCTCGTCAAACCCTCGTTGGCTCAAGAGTCTCGTGACTTGACCAGGCGTCTTTGCGGAACCAGTCCGGCCAGCCCTCGTCAGCACTTGCATGGCCAGATCTTGCTCACTCACCTTGCGATAGGCACTTTGCAGCGTCGCATGCACGATGCATTCAGAACAGCCGGTTGCGAGCAACTCTTCGTGCAAGCGCGCATGCCCCATCGGCATGCATGAAAGTCGTCGCTCAACCCAACGCAAGGCGAAGGCCTCATCGTTGAGGTATTTCAACGATAGCAATCGTCGAACCGCAGCGCGTATCTGCGCGGGAGACGCCCCCTTTGCTCCAAGCAATCGTTCGATCTGCGCCGTTGTACGATCGCTGCGTGCCAGTGCGCGCACGGCAAGTTGCAACCACTGATCGGAAGGTAGTGCCGTCTTGCTAATGATGCGTCTGCTCACCGCCTACTCGATATCTGTGAGTCGTGAAGCGTCGTCCTCTTTCTGATTCGTTGAACGTTTCACCTTTCACAATGGCGCATCTCAGCGTTTGAAGTGCCATCAACTGGATCGAGAATCGCGGCATATTCCCCCACAAAAGACAGATCGACACGCCCCGCCTCTTCCGACAGCAGAGAATTCACCAATCCCGAGCTCTCGATCACCTGGATGCAGCTTTCCTCCAATGCAGCGTCAATTTTCGACGTTGGCAGCCGGTCGGCGCCGTTGCCCACGACGGTGAAGGCGTCGTCTTCCTCTATCGTAAGGTCCAGAGTGCGCGCCGCGGCGGCTCTCACATCATGAAAGAACTGCTCCAGCTCCAGGGAGTCCAGTGGGAGTGAGTCTGCCGCCATCCGATGTTACCGCGTAATCGAACACGGCCGCTTCCGGGAACGATCGAACCGATCTCGAATGCCGGACAGCCGCTCCGCTCAAGGATTTTCAGCGTGCCATCGAGTTCGCCGCTGGAGACAACGAGTGCCATGCCGACACCGAGGTTGAAGGTGCGCAGCATGTCGGCGTCAGAGACTGAACCGGCTTCGCGAAGAAGACTGAAGATTGCTGCTGGACGATATCTCTCCAGGTACACCGCAGCGTCGACGTTATTTGGTAGGATGCGGTTCAAATTCTCGGCGATACCTCCACCGGTGATATGCGCAGCGCCCTTGATCGCTCTCATTTCGAACAGAGGCTTCAAGACGGGATAATACGGCCGATGAACGTCAAGCAGGACGTCGAGGGCCGGTCTTCCATTTACCTCGGTCGCCAGCAGCCCTGGATTGTCGGCAAGCACCCGCCGCACCAGTGAGTAGCCGTTGGTGTGAAGTCCGCTCGATTCCAGGCCAACGATGACATCGCCTTCGGCGATGGACTTGCCATCAACAATCCTCTCTCTCTCGACGATGCCGACGATGCTGGAAGAAAGTACATATCGACTCTTCGGAAGCACGCCCGGCTGTTCGGAGGTTTCCCCTCCCGACAGGAAACAGCCCTGCTGCTTCGCCGCGTCAGAAATTGCGCGCACGATGCGCTTGACTATTTCCGCCTCAAACGTTCCGCAAATAATCACGTCTTGGATTGCCACTGGTTCTGCGCCACAACAGACGCAGTCGTTCACCAAATGGTTGATCATGTCGAAACAGACGGATTCGACCCGATCGTTCTCGAATGCGAGCAGTTGCTTGGAGCCCGGTTCCTCGGATTTGAGCACAAGCACGGGATCCTTGAACCGTGAGAAGCCGGGATCGACGATCGCGGCAAACGCGTTCTTGCGGCTCAGCGTTACGCCCTTTTTCTCCAAGAGCTCCGCGAAGCCCGCCTTCACACTGTTGGCTGCGTCAACGTTCACTCCGGCATTTAGGTAAGCTGCCGCCATCGATAGAATCTCCCCATGTCGCGGCGCACTCGGCGATGTCGGACAGGAACCCAGCGATCTGCGGCGCGCTGATGCCCATCGCCGCACGTGGTTCCGAATCGGAGCCCGTTTCTCCGAAACGCGTTGGGACACATTTGCTACGAAGACAAATACTCGCTCAAATCCGGTGACGGCTCCACTCTTGAAACGTGTAGCAGCTGAAACGCCCATGCCAGAGGGTGTTTTAAGCTCCGATCTTGTGCGGTCGCCGCTCCTCGCGTTTCTCCTCGGCCTTTTTTTCGTCCTTCACCGGCACGACAGAGGGCTTCTCAGGCGTCCGCCCAGGCAGACCGGCCAAGTCACGCAGCTTCCCTTCAATCTCACGCGCCAACGTCTGATTATTCAGCAGAAAGTCTCGCACCGCGTCGCGCCCCTGCCCAAGCCGCTCGCCCTGATAGGAATACCAGGCACCAGATTTTTCCACCACTTTCTTGTCGACCCCGAGATCGACCAACTCGCCGGTTTTCGAGATACCCTGCGCAAACATGATGTCGAACTCCGCCTGCTTAAACGGAGGCGCCATCTTGTTCTTCACCACCTTCACACGCACGCGGCTGCCGGTCACCTCCTGCCCTTCTTTAATCGACTCAATACGGCGAATATCCAGCCGCACCGACGAATAGAACTTGAGCGCGTTACCGCCGGTCGTCGTCTCCGGGTTGCCGAACATCACGCCGATCTTCATCCTGATCTGATTAATGAAAATCAGGGTTGTCTGCGACTTGGAAATGGCCGCCGTCAATTTGCGAAGGGCCTGCGACATGAGCCTCGCTTGCAGCCCCATATGCGCATCGCCCATTTCGCCTTCGATTTCGGCTCTCGGCACGAGCGCTGCGACAGAGTCCACCACAATGACATCGATCGCCCCGCTCCGGACGAGCGTCTCGGCAATTTCCAGCGCCTGCTCGCCGGTATCGGGCTGCGACACCAACAGATCATCCACCTGCACGCCCAACTTCTTGGCATAGCCCAAATCCAATGCATGTTCGGCATCGATAAACGCAGCGGTACCACCGGCCTTCTGAGCTTCCGCAATAACATGCAGCGTCAACGTCGTCTTGCCCGAGGACTCGGGGCCAAAGATCTCGGCCACCCGGCCACGGGGAAGCCCGCCGACACCCAGGGCAATATCGAGTCCGAGGGACCCGGTCGATATCGCCGGAATATCCACCGGCGCATCAGCCCCCCCCAACTTCATGATGGCGCCCTTTCCATATTGCTTCTCAATTTGGGACAAAGCCAGATCCAGTGCGCGCTTCTTGTCGTCTTTTTCAGCCATGGGTGCTCCTCGTGTGATGGAAAGAACGCGGGATTATACCCAGTCGGGCAGAAAAAACCTAGCTTGATATTGTGAAGAGGGTCAACGCAATATCATACGTCAGGGGTGGATGCACACATGCTAGTGGACGTGCCCGGACTCAAAGGGAGCCGATGCGGCGTGGGCTTGGGTAGGGAGAACCGAAAATGGAAATCTTGTTGGCTTGAATGAGGAGCTTGGTCGACCCAACCTTCAGCCGTCACGGATTCGTTGGATTGCGACTTGCCTTCTGGATAGAAGCGAAATTTCAAATGCCGTTGTCGATCTCCATGTTTCTCATCTGGACTCAACGAGCCTATTATTTCCAGGTGATCGTCTAAGACATCCAAGGCTTGGTTCAGGAACGATCGTAACACCTCCTTCGTGATGGCCTGATTGAAGGGCTCAGCGGGGTCGAACGGCTCGGATGCACGCCCCTCACCAGAAATCAACGCCAGGGTAACACAGAGGACTGTGGCTGACACACCATATTTCATACGAACACTGTATAAAAAAAACGATCCGTCGTCAAGCGGGTGCGGCAGAATATGGTCCCACCGCCTGAGTTTGTGAGTAACGCCCTGGCGGCATTCGCGCGGATCCCCCCGTAATCCACGACGCAGAGTGCCCGTCGACTCTTCGATCGTCGTCTCCACGCCCCCTTGACCGTTCCTTATCCGTTTCAGCCTATGCATTGACCTTCCCTGCCTATACGATGGACGACATTCCGATCGATGCCATACCCCATAACCGTCATCAGCATTGTCTTCCTCATCGGCGTGCTTTTCTGTGAACTGAGAGGAGTGGCAAAATTGGCTACGCGACCATCTGATCCACTCCAAACAAAATCGGCTCTTCTCCTTGGTGAGTGGGTAAACGAAGCGCGGGAAACGGTATTTCTGG
>JBDTPK010000056.1:0-10566 GCA_039932735.1 Nitrospirota bacterium | reverse complement strand
TCAAACCCGGCGGTGTCCTCGTAATGGTGATTCCGTTCGACCGCATTTATGAATGCCGAAACGTCTTGAGTCCGCACTTCAAGGACAAGGCTATTTACCGGCTGACCGAGACGGATGCAGAGCGTTACAAGCAGGCCGTCGTATTCGGCATCCGGCGTTCCGCCGCGGAGAAGAATCGGTTGAGCGACCAGGTCGTAAATCACGCGAACTGGAAGCTATCCGAGCTGACACGCAAGTATGATGAGATCCCGCCGCTCCCGGACGAAGCTGATCGGACCTACGCAGTGCCGCAGAGTGGACTCGTGCGAACGGAATACCGCGGACTCCCGCTAGACATCGTGGAGGATCTGCTGGTGAAGTCACCGGCATGGCTCCAGGCCCAACGAGTGACCCACGCCCAACGAAAGCAATTCTTCGGGCGACCGCTGACTCCTCTTCACGCTGGCCATGTTGGATTGTGCGCTGTGAGCGGCCTGCTTAACGGTGTGTTCGGAAGTGGAGCCGAGCGGCACGTCGCGCATTGGGAGGCGACCAAGGTCGTTGATCGAACGGAGGAAGAAGGCGATGACGGGGAGACGGTCATTCGGGAGAAAGAACGCTTCAGTCAACGATTGACGCTCCTATTCACCGATGGCCGCATCGAGCTTCTGTCTGAGAAGCCGCGAGAAGACGGCAACAAGGAGGCTCCTCATGGAGAACGCTCACCTGCGAATGGGGAAATTGAAGTTTGTGCGGCAGACGCGTGACACGATCACCGAGGTGTCTCTGCATTTGGATCGGTTAGTTGCCGAGAAGCCTGCAGAACCGCGCTCCGCAGTGCAGATTCATCTCGTATCTGTGTTTGGCGGCGACCAGGAGGTTGGCGCCGTCGCAGCGGCCATCGCGGATGAGCAAAGATTTCAGATCAGCTTACCTAGCGGGGTCGAGCTGTTCGGATTCCTGGGTGAGAAGCCGGTGCTGTACCGGGCATCGCTCCAGATTCCTGGACGGAAACGACCTGTGCGGCATCTGGCTGCGGTTTCGCAGACGCTCTTTGGAACCACACTCGGAGCCGACGGGCAAGCTCGACGGACAATTCTTTACGACGGCTCACCGGACTTCGTGCTGCATCGCTTGGCTGTCAGGTTCGGTCTCCCGGCCCTTCCCGAATGGGCCGAATGGTTCGGGTCGGATCTTGAACGACGCGGCTTAGTGGAAGAGCTTCTGGGATTCAACTGTTCACCCGTGGCAATCAAAGGCACCAAGCTCCGCATGTTGCGCATCTTGAGTTCAGGCATAAAGCGCAAACTCATCGCCGTGCCTCCGGAAGCTTGACGAAGAATTGTCGTTTCCGACACGCCAAACGACCCAGGTAACGGGAGGACAAGGCATGCCGATCCAGTTCTTCGAAATTGTGCGCGCCACGTTGGTGCTGACTCCTAGTCAGACTACTCGGTCCTACTGAGTGAGCGCCCGGCCGCACCGCAGTCCTGTAGCGCCTCGGCGCGTTGCCTGTCCGTCGCAGATGAAAGCAATCTGCCGGAGCCTTGAATGGGGGGGTGCCCAGAAGCTTGAAAGCGAAGGATATCTATGAGAAGCCGACCACGTCAATTAACCGTTGACGAAGTACGTGACCAATTCCTCACACGCGTGTGGCATACCATTCGTTACTGGCAGAGGCTCGAAGAACCAGGCGGTGATCGCATCGAGGGTGCGATCTTTTCGGTGCTCGCGATGCTCGATGGCTCGGCGGTCGATCTTCCGGGCTTTGTGATCGCGCCAGCACCGCATTTCAGTGACAAACGGTATTGCATCGAGCAGCGACAGAATTACTTCCCGGAAACTCCCAACGTCGAGTGCGATATCGGAGGCAGACTCCACGAGTTTTTCCATGCAAAAGGAAGGCAGATAGTGTAGCTGGGCGTAAATTTCGGCGGCCGAGAAACAAGGCTAGGCTCTCTCAACACGTTGAGTGAACAGCATTGTGGTAAGTGTGCCTAGCTGGACCCCCTATCCAATTGGCATTTCTGAGACAGAAGGAGTGTGCGCACATGAGCGCTTTGACATGCATCAACGACTACCTCAAGATTCATGGAGGTGCGCTGGGACAAAGGGTTGTCGAGCAGTTTCCGCCACTCCATCAACCGTCTGACCCAGTCTGGCCCGCGCTCCACGAACTGAAGCGTCAGCCATTTCCTGCCCAAACGCTCGCGATCATGGGGATCGTCAAGCGGTGGGAAGAGGCACGCTGCGCGGCCGCTGTGGCTGAATGCGGGACCGGTAAAACGCTCATCTCATTGGGGAGTGTGTTCACGCACGCGCGCGGGAAGCAGTTCACTGCGCTGACCATGGTCCCGCCCCAGTTGGTTGAAAAATGGGCGCGTGAATGTTTCTCAACGCTGCCCGGCGTTCGGGTCTTTTTCATTGATGGCGTGCGCAACGGCGCTTCCTCGAATGGCTTCACGGGAGTCAACGAAGTGAAGTTCCGTAATGGACGAATCGTCCGGGAAGGGCTGAAGACGACGTTGAGCGAACTTCGGCTGGCGAAGCGGCACCGCTCGGCGCGGGCACGCTGGAACGCGAATGTCGGCGCTCCTTCTATCTTCGTCATATCGCGAGAGCGGGCCAAGCTCGGCTACTTCTGGCGCCACGCTTACGGAACTCCCCACTCGGGGCCGTTTCATGGATGTGTCGTGAATCCGGATACCGGGAGACCGATCCTGACCTCTGACGATCAACTACGCCGGGCGGACTTCCGAAAGGTGAAGCACTCGGAGCTGATTCTGCCGGACTCGTGCTCTTTGGGCGCGACGAAGGCGAGGGGTCCTTTCTACAGTGCGCTGTGGCAAGCCGACAACGCGAAGATCCCACGTATGGCGCCGATGGAGTTTATCGGGCGATATCTCAACGGGTTCTTCGATTACGGCATTGCTGATGAAGTCCACGAGCTCAAGGGTGAGACGGCGCAGGGAAATGCCTTGGGCACGATGGCGTCCGCCTGCGACCGAACGGTGATTCTTACGGGGACGTTATTAGGCGGCTACGCCGATGACGTTTTCAACATCCTCTGCCGGGTCGAGCCCAAGCGGATGCGCGAGGAAGGATTCGATCATGGCGAGGCTGGCGTGCGGCAGTTCGCCAGCGTGTACGGCGTGCTCGAAAAGGTTACGACCATTGAGGCGGCTGACAACGCCTGCTCGAAGGCCAAGGTGACGACGACCGTGAAGCGCCGGCCGGGCGCATCGCCGCTGCTCTTTGGCGGCTTCCTGATGAACTTGGCCGCGTTTGTGTCATTGGAAGACATCTCGGATGCGCTCCCGCCGTACGTGGAGGAAGTCATCTCGGTCGAGATGGACCCAACGATGAAAGTGGCATACGGACAGCTTGAGGACGACGTTCGGGAAGCATTGCGCGCGCATCACGGGAACGCATCGGTGGTCAGTACTGCCATGAACGCGCTTCTGCTGTATCCGGACCGGCCGTTTGGGCTGGGAACGCTCTATGGGTTCGACCGGAATCCTGAGACGGGGGAGCGCGAACGATTCGTCATTTCGGAGCCTGTGGATCTGGACCAGGAGTTCGTCTACGCGAAGGAGCGGCGGCTGATCGAAGAGATCAAACGCGAGCTTGCGGTGGGCCGGAAGGTCCACGTGTTCGCCGTTTATACACGGAAGCGGGACGTGACGCGGCGGCTCCAGCATCTTCTCTTGAAGGAAGGGATTCGCGTCGAGATACTGACCGCGGAAGTGCCACCAGCCGATCGCGAGGCTTGGTACGAGCGGCAGCTTCGGAATGGAATGCAGGTCTGCCTAGCGCACCCCAAGCTGTGCAGCGTCGGTCTTGATTTGTTGGACTTCCCGGTGCTGCTGTTCTACGAAACGGGCTACTCGACATACACGCTCCGGCAAGCCAGTCGGCGTAGTTGGAGAATTGGGCAGAAACGCCCGATTCGCGTTGGATTCCTGACTTACTCAGAGACGGCGCAGGAGTCGTGCCTACGACTGATGGGAAAGAAGCTGATGGCGTCGCTGCCGATGGAAGGCAAGCTCCACGCCTATGGACTTCAATCCATGGACGCGGACGATGACCTACTGACCGCGATGGCACGCGATCTCGTAACACGTCAGGGCGTGGGCGAAGCTGCTGCAGACATTTGGCGAAATCTGGCAGGCCGACATAGAGGGACATCTGACGTTGCGGACGCAGCCTTGCCTTTGGCGCTCGAACCGCTGATAGAGATTCAGGAAGCCGACCCAGCGGAGATCGGGGCCTGGATTCGACCGGCGGGGCCGGCGGTACAACTTTCTCTGTTTTGAAGGATGGCGACTATTTCTGGAGGTGACTCATGTCCGCATTGGCAATGGTGCCGGTTCTACCGGAAAAGGTCTCTGGCCTTTCGCGGCGGCTGGCGGATCTGATCGAGCAGAGCGAGTCAGAAGGTGTCCATGGGCAACTTCCCGACGCCGCACGGGAGCAGGCCACCGGCCTGGTGGAGGCGTTGCGCCGTCGCATAATCCGCAAGCCTGACCACGATCATCGTTCGCTCTTCGATCTCGACGACAGGCTGATCGAACTGATGGGGCTGGTCGAGGAAGCAGCGGACGCGGGAGTCGAGATTTCGAAGGAACTGGCCCAGGAGATCGACACGTATCTGGAGGCCTATCGGCTCAAGGTGGATCGGATTGTTGGGTACTGGCGGTGGCAGCAATCGATTGCTGACATCTGCGGCAAAGAGTCGGAGCGACTTGCGGCCCGAAAAAGAGCGGCAGAAAATCGCGTGGCAAGCCTGAAGGGATTCCTGTTTGCCTTCATGATGGCTCGTGGGATCAAGAAACTGGAGGGCGAGAAGAGCGATATCGGGATGCAGCGAAATAGCATGGCATCCCTGATCGTCGACGATCCCCTGCAAATCGCCGAGCAATTCTACGAACGGCCAGTCCGCTTCACCAAGGCTGAACTACAGGAGATCGTCCATCAACTGGCGGATGGAGAAATCCGCCGTCGCCTGGAACTCGTGCTGAAAGACAAATGGGAAGTGAACGGTGAAGCAGTCCGCGCCGCGCTGATGAATCGGGAGCCGATTCTAGGTGCGCGGCTCGTGACTGGGAGCCACCTCCGCATTCGATAGAAATGTCGGCGGTATTCTCAGGTAGGGAGGTCGGGCGTGGTCTCATCGCCGGTTCATCCTCTTCAATTCGCCGGCGTCGCGTTCACGCTGGCCCTGCTGGTATTGGCGTGGGCAAGCCGGGGCCGGCTGAACACCATGGGGCTTGAGTTCGTCCATTGGAATCGGACGACCACTCGCGACAGCGTGGAGGCCCTGGCCTTTGGAGCGGTCTGCGGCGTCGCGGTCGCACTGCTGTTTCAGGCCCTGTATAAGAGCGCACCATTCCATTGGCAAGACGCTTGGATCGGAATCACTCTCGGTCCGCTCATGGAAGAAGTCGTGTTTCGTGGGTACCTCTTCGGCTTGGCTGAATGGGGGCTTCGGAAGCGAGTTTCTCAGATACGGTGGATCGCGGGTGTCTCGATAGCGGCGGTCTTCGCGCTCTGCCATCTTCCGAAGGCGGGCATCACGGGTCCGCAGATTGGCGTCATTTTTGTGATGGGCGTCGTCTACGCATGGCTGAGGATCAAGTCACATTCGACAACCTCGCCGTTCCTGGCGCACTCGGCGTACAACGCCATCATTTTCGCGGCAGCAGCGCTGCTCGCGTGAACTAAATCCAAATTCAGGTTGTGAGTCAGGGGAGCCTTCGGGCTTCCTTTTCTTTTCTCAGGAGAGCGATTCAATGATTCAATCCACAGAAGAGTTTCGTGGCCTGCTCAAGGCCGCGCGCAGAGCTGGTACTCCGCTTCTTGCCGTGCGGACGGCCGATCCGGCCAGCGCCATGGCCCAGGTCTCGGCCACCCTATGCGGCAAGACCGAGGCGCCGGTATTCGCGTGGGACATCATGGGCGGCATGGCCGCGCGAAACAAGGCGGCCAAAGATGCGTCGGCTCATGTGTTCGGCGAGAAGGCGGCCGTCGCTGGACCAGCAGATGTACTGTTGGCCCTTCACAAGGGCGCTGCGGCGAAACAGTTCGCCGACGCCATCGTGTTCTTCCACAATCCGCAGCGTCTGTGGGAACAAATCGACATCGTGCAGGGCATCTGGAATCTCCGCGACGTATTCAAGGTCGGTGGTCAGATGCTCGTGCTGGTGACGACGCCCGGTTCGGCGCTTCCGATTGAGTTGCAGAACGACGTGATGGTGATCGACGAGCCGCTTCCATCGGCGGACGATCTACGCGAGATCATTCCCGGCCTATTCGAATCAGCTGAACTCCCGACCCCTGATGTTGCCGTCGTGGACCAAGCCGTCGATGCCTTAGTGGGGCTCGCGGCATTTCCCGCGGAGCAGGCGCTGGCGATGTCGCTTTCAAAGAAAGGCTTGGATCTCGAGCGTTTGTGGGATCGAAAGCGCCAAGCCGTGGAACAGGCCCCGGGCTTGACCATCTGGCGCGGCGGCGAAACGTTCGCGGAAATCGGCGGCTGCGACAACATCAAGTGCTTTCTTACCGCTGTCCTGAGCGGCCAGGAATCTCCCCGTGTGGTGGTCTTTGTCGACGAGATCGAAAAGGCATTCGCCGGCACGGGCACGGACACGTCAGGCGTGAAGACTGAAATGACCGGGACGATGCTCAGTTGGATGCAGGATCGGGGAGCGGACGGCATCATCGCCATCGGTCCTCCGGGCGCGGCGAAGTCGATGATCGCGAAAGCCGCGGGCAACACAGCCGGAATTCCTACCGTGGCGTTCGATCTATCGGCGATGCAGAGTTCGTTGGTCGGTGGCTCAGGCGAACGACTGCGCGCCGCGCTTCAAGTCGTCGATGCAATCTCCCAAGGTAAAAGCTTGTGGATCGCGACGTGTAATTCGATCACGAGCCTGCCGCCGGAGCTGCGTCGCCGATTTACTCTGGGGACGTTCTTCTTCGATCTGCCGTCCGCCGAGGAGCGGGAGGCAATATGGAAGATTTACCTCGCGAAATGGAAGCTTGACGGCGAACGACCCAACGACGAGGGCTGGACCGGAGCCGAGATTCGGGAATGCTGCCGCAAGGCGTGGCGGCTGAATCTTTCACTGAAGGAATCGGCCGAGTACATCGTTCCGGTTTCGAGATCGGCGGCGGACCAAATTGAAGCACTGCGTCGGCAGGCATCCGGGCGATTCCTGAGCGCGGCGCGACCGGGAGTATTTTCGACGGAATCAGATGGCCCTGCTGCATCTGGCAGACGGGCATTTCGAGAAGCGGAATAGGAGGCAACATGAGCCAATACGAGGAACTCAAGACAACAATGACCGACCAACAATACTTGGTCGAGGCGCTCACGGAGATGGGCTTCAATCCCGAAGTGCAAACGGACGGAGCGGCGCTGAAGGGGTATGGTGGCGTGACATGGAGCAGGCCGGTCCAGGTCATCATCCCGAGGGAGCAGGTTCGCGGTGCGCTGGCGCCGGTCGGCTTCGGTCGGGATGAAACGGGCGTCTTCCAAGCGGTCATTGACGACCTGGATCGGCAGTACTGCGGATTGGACGCAAGCTGGCTCGGTCGACTGGCGCAGGGCTATAAGGAGCGGCAGACCATGGCGATGGCCAAGACCAAGGGCTACATATTCAGGGGGCGCGAAGTCGTTCAGACGCCGCAGGGACCCAAGGTACAACTGCGTTTCGCCGTGCGCTAACGAAGCGCGAGGAGAACCATCATGCAGGAAAAACTCATCACCATCGAAATCGACGAAAACGGCAACAGCTCAGTTGACCTCGAAGGCTTTCATGGTCAGGGCTGCGGCGATGTCGCTAAGGATTTCCGTGGCGGCGATGCCGTCACGCAATCCAGCACGAAACGCGAATTCTACGCGCAGACGGCCGCTGTGAAACAGTCGCAGCAGCGAACATAGGAGGCCAGCATGGGCGATCGAGCCTACGTGGAGATCGTGTGTCGCAAGAGCGACGCACCGTTGTTTGAAGCCATCGGATTCATCGAGGAAGTTCGGCCTGGACTGCCGAACATGGTGCTGGCGCTGGTTGATGCAGAAGCGTCTAACGGCAACTGCTCCGAACTCCAAATCCTGGCCGAAGATGGCATCGTGTTTCGGGGCTGGCACGATGCGGGTGACAACTACGACGGAGCCTGCTTCGCCGGCTTCGACGGAAAGTTCTACGAAGTGGCGCGGCGTAATCACAGCGATCTGCCGTGTATCGAGGTCCACGTAGACGGCACTGTCGATGCCGATCAGCTTCTCCTCGCCCGTGAGTACCTCAAGGCAGCAGATCAAGTTGCCGCTGATCTGGGCCTTCCTTCCGGTTCCGAATCGACGGAGGCAGCACCATGAAGACGGTTTTGCGAATCATTGAAGACAATGGCGGCCTGGATACTCTCACATGGGTGAGGATCGAGAACACGCCGTTCCTGCCGCTTGTGATCGAGTCTCTTAGTGAACTGGGTCCGAACGGCCACCGGGCGTTGTCGATCGCTCACTACGGAGAGCAAAACGGCGACGCCATGCGGGACCCGGAGATTTGTGCCGAAGTTGTTATAGAGAACGGAGCGGCAAAACTCTGGCCATATTATTTCCGCAATGACTACGCTGGCGTGGAACGCTGGAGCCGCATACAAGACGCCGATGGGTCAATGACATGCCGTCCAGCGGAGACGCGCGACCTCGAGAGCTTCATGGAGATGTGGGACACAAACATCCGTGACCAAGGTTTCTTTGAGGCGTTTCAACGAGCGATGACGCAGCCATGCTGATCCACGGAGTTGTCGCTCACAGCCGGGTCAACGGCCCGGGCGTACGCGTCGTCGTCTACTTCCAGGGTTGCAATCTGGGTTGCACTGACTGTTGGAATCCATCGACCCACGCTTTTAGTGGTCCGTCGCGCGAGGCTGCCGATGTCGCCGAGCAGATTGCGCGAGCTAACCTGACCCATGCCATCGAGGGCGTCACGTTCTCAGGTGGCGAACCCATGCAACAAGCACCAGATCTGTTGGCGTTGATCCGACTACTAAAGCGTGCTCGGCCCGAAATAAGCATTGGCATGTACTCCGGCTACTCGGAGCGTGAATTGGAAAGCGGTCGCTTCTGGACTAGGTGCGGCTCTAAGCAAGACACGCGGCACCGGGTCTGGGGTGACATCAAGCAGTACCTGGACTTCGCGGTGCTCGGTCGATTCGTCGCTGCGAAGGCGAGCAATCTCCCCCTACGGACCAGTTCAAATCAGACTTTACGGCTCTTCAGCAACCGCTACCACGAGGAGCAGTTCAAACCCCTGGAATTCGAGGTTCACATCGAATCAGAGGGCCTCGTGCAGATTACCGGCTTTCCTCTCGCGGGCCTGCCCGTCTAGCAGTCCGCCCTTCCCCAAGTCAGTCGTTCCCAAATTCAATCCAAATCAATTCAGGAGGTGGCCAGCAATGGCGACTCAAGAAGCTCTCTTTTCGCGCGACAACCTACCCATGGTCGAGTTGTTTGCGCCAGTCACGGTGGATACCGCGCCGGCGGACCAGGGCAACAACGGACGCCCCCCAGGGCGTGCCGTTGTCCAGGACCCGGGTGTGGATCTGGCCAAGAAAACCGTTTGCATCAAGATGCGTCTGTCCACGATGGGCAACACGCGCAAGGTCTCAACCTCTCAGATCGAGGCGGACGCCGACAAGGATCTGCTGCGGGTGTCCAAACATCTGCTAGATTCAGTGGAGTTGAAGGCCATCGGCCGGTTCGACGGCGAGATCCGGCGATTCCTCTACAACATCTGCCTGCCCTTCGAGATCGGCATTCACCTGCTGCCTTTCGCAGCGCTCGAAACTGTCGAGGACCGCTTACGGAAGTTCGCCGAGGACCGTCAGGCTCTGGTCACCGCTTTTCTTGCTGTATACCCCGGACTGTGCCAGGACGCGGCCAAACGTCTGCGCGGTCTGTACAACCCCGCCGACTACCCTCCGGTAGAGGAAGTCACCCGCGAGTTCGGGCTGTCCTGGCAGTACGTCAGCTTCGGCGTGCCGGATCAGCTCAAGGGCATCTCTCAGGAAGTGTGGGAGCAGGAACGTGACAAGGCCGCCCAGCGCATGGCGGAGGCGTCGTCCGAGATCCAGCAGGTGTTGCGGCAATCCATGGCCGATCTTGTCGCGCACATGGCCGAGCGGCTGAAGGATGGGGCGGACGGCAAGCCGCTGAAGTTCAAGCAATCGACCGTATCGAATCTCGTCGAGTTCCTATCGAACTTCTCATTCCGCAACGTCACGGACGACTCTCACTTGCAAGACCTCGTGGGTCGCGCCCGCGATCTGCTCCAAGGCGTAGCAGCGGACGATCTCCGGACGAGTAATGACATGCGAGCACGCGTGCAGCAGGGAATGGCCTCCCTTGCTAAGGATCTCGACGGAATGCTGGTGAAGTCTGGCGGCCGCAAGATGCGCATCGCGGAGGAAGAGTCCGTCTAACCGACGGTTTGGCCCCAATCTGCGTAGGCACCTCTGCGGGAGGTGCGTTTCTCACTCATCCGCGAGCGCCAGATTCGGCCGCTGTGCTATCTCGACGGT
>JBDTPK010000055.1:0-10574 GCA_039932735.1 Nitrospirota bacterium | reverse complement strand
AGG
The DNA here is from genome assembly GCA_039932735.1 of Nitrospirota bacterium. Taxonomy (GTDB): domain Bacteria; phylum Nitrospirota; class Nitrospiria; order Nitrospirales; family Nitrospiraceae; genus Palsa-1315. The sequence continues at coordinate 10,571 of JBDTPK010000055.1, read as the reverse complement.
GACGGAGTTGTGTGGGTGCGAGTAGGCATCGGAACAACTACGTGGGTATGCCAACGCTCACTGGTTTGTCGGTCAGGCGTGACCAGTGTACACCTTGCACGATGCGCAAAAAGACTGTTCGGAAATTCGTAAGACGTGAAATGAAACTGGCGAAAGGTTTCGCAAGAAGAGCCCGTGGCAGTCCTACGTTTCACGGCTCGTGAGCACATAAGAGAAGGAAGCCGGTGAACGTTTTCAGTATCCTGCTAGACAAAGTATCGGCTGGTATCGATCTTGTGTTCAATATTGTCGATGAGGCGAACGATGTTGAAGCAATATTCGCCGACTTCATTTTTCTCGTGAAGATCAAGCTCCCGTCCGTTCTCGATAGCAGTCCCATTCTCGTCTGTAATGATCTTGACATAGGGGTGCTCGGCGTCGGTTGGATCGATGGCCGGTTTCAACACGACTGCCAGTTCATTGGTGTCGAGCATAACCAGACTGCCGATCGGGATGATCCCCACGCAGGTCATGAAGAGTTTCATTAAAATGGGGTCGAAGGATTTGCCGGCCTTCCCGAACATGAATCCCAGCACTTTTGATGGAGAGATCGGTTCGCGTCGGTATATGCGTGAGGACGTCATCGCGTCGTAGCAGTCGGCAATCATCAGAATACGGCCGGTGATCGACAGCTTCCAGGGAACGTTCAACTTTGGATAGCCGGAGAAATCCAAGTTCATATGATGTTCGAAGGATGCCGAGGCCATACGTCCTGGCAAGTTGGTAATGCTCCGCATGCTGGTCATGCTGAGTACGCCATCAGTCGGGTGATTCCGCATCATCTTCCACTCATCGTCCGTGAACTCGCCCGGTTTATTGAGTACCTCCATGGGAATATTGGTTTTCCCCAAATCGTGAAACAAGGCGGCCAATCCGAGATCGGCCAGGTCGATTTTCGGGTAGCCTGCCCGATTGCCCAAGGCCATCGAAAGCAACGAGACGTTGACGGAATGGTTATGGGTATATTGATCATGACAGCGTAATGTGGTCAGGCCCAGCAAGGAGGCCTCGTCGCTCATCATGAGGTCGACAATACTTTGGATTGCGCGCTTGGCTTGCTTGAACCCGATCGTGCCTTTCTCGCTGGACTCTTGGACGAGTTTCCCTACAGCAGCGGCGGCGTTTGCATATCTGGTCTTGGCCGTGGCTTTGCTTCGCAGGACACGGCGTTCTTCGAGCGCAATTCCCTTGACGGAATTCTGCTCAAGTGCGGCTTTCAACGTCGTCATGGAGCAGGTCGCCGCATCGAAACTCGCAAGCTGGAAGATAAACTCTCGGAAATCATGCGATTCTGTGTCAATGGAGAACGAGATGCCTCCAATGTTCCAATGGTTCAGCGTGTCGATCACGGTTGAAAACACGGGCATCTGTGCCGCGCTAATCTTCAAATGGCGTTGACCTAAGAAGAGAAAGTCGTTCTGGAGACGGATGGAGATCGGTTCATCGTGGGCCAAGGACTTAATCAACGTTGAGGCGGTATCGACGGGAGTATCAAGCGCTGCGTTCGTACGCCCATGGAGCCGGGACATCTTGATCAGGATGCTGATCTGCGTGACGAACTGGGCCCCCAACATCAAGATCTGCTGGTCGTAGATGTCGCCGGCTTCCGATCCCTTGGCGACCTTTTTGGTCAGCGACCTTTCATGGGTCAGAATCGGTTGAGTCACCGAAGCCGGAGAGAAGGTTGCTTCGGAAGCGCGCAGTGGTTCAGCCATGAATAATGTCCCGTATGAGCAAGAGCGACACTACGCTGTCTTTGAGTGCTTGTTGGCGCTAGCTAATGTCGTGGCGCATGCTAGTTTGACGGTCGCGGTGCCTTGCTTCGCGCCGGTTTCGAGGGCGCTTGTGGCGGCTGGGGTCCCCAGTTTCCCAAGTGCATCAATCGCCATAAGTGCCAGGTCTTCCCGTTTCTTTCGATTGGTCCATCCCCAGTCGGTCAACAGACTGGCCCAGTAAGGGACCGCTTCGTCACCGGTTGTGGCTCGCATAGCATGAAAAATGTTCCGTCGTTCAGCTGGCGGACGATCGTCGAACGTGTCGCCCTTGACGAGAAGACGCCAGCTCTCAAAGGGGGCTGAATAGTGGCCCGTGAGCAGCGATTTGAGCGTCGCAAGCCGCACGCCTTCGTCGGGGTCGTTCATCAGAGGGATCAGTTTTACGGCGGTTCCACTCGGCCTCAGAACGGACAGCGTCCTGATCACGTCTCGCTTGATCAATGGATCGGGATACCGCAAGATTTTTTCTACGTTGTCCGCGAGCCGTGGATTGTTCCATCGAGTGATAATCGTCAGAAGATTTCGAACGAACGTGGGGCGACGATCCGTCAGATGCTTTACCAGGAGCTCAGGAGCATCTTTCGCCAGGTTCAGCAATGCATTGCAGACAAGTGTCTGATGCGCCGGTTGTTCAAGATTGCCGAGAAGGGTACAGAGGGCAGGCACGGCAGAAGATTTCATCATGAGAAAAACAGCCGGTAATCCATCCGTGGAAGGTCTATCGGTCGTATTCAAGTACGTCTCGATCAGGTCGACGATGTCAGGGGTGCCAAGTCGATCAAAGAGGTGTTGAATTTTCTGCTTGTGTCCCTCGGTGAGATCAGCGCGAATCGTGTCGGCTTTAGATAGGAGCTCCAGGACGTGCTCCGTTGTCGACCAATGACCTTCTTGGATGAGCGACTTGAGCATGCCATCATAGACGTCGAACAGTGTGTTCAGAAGGTCAGGAGACCGCTCGGAGGAGAGGATGGCAGTCAGGGTATCGAGGATGTACAGCACGTCATCACGACTCGACTCTGCAGCGATTTCTCCGGCCAAGGCCGCCAATTCCAGTTCTGAAACCTCGTAGCCTGTCACGCCGGAAGAAAAACGAGATTTCTTTTGTTGGGCCTCGCTCGTCTCCCTGATGTCTTTCGCTCTGGCTGCGGCGACGATTTCCCTCAACGAGCTGTCTAGTGGCGCGTTCCCGTGAGGGATCAATGCATCGTCGAGTTCAGAGATTTTCATGACCTCGTCGGCGGTGACGATCGTCAACGTCGGAAGATTCTTCGTCCACAAGTGGGTCACAATATCGTCGTCCTCGGTGCCGGCGGTCTCGACGGTGCCCCACAGGGCGTTGAAGAAGAACAGTACGTCTTGGTCCAAAATATCCTGGTGGAAGGTGATTTCTCGAATGCCGTCGCTGTAGAGTTTAAAGGCAAAGTTATCGCTCGTCTCCCCGGTTTGGGAGCCGTAAACAAGTTCCTCTTTGAAGAATAGACCGTCTCGCTGCACCACGAAGGTGAGGACATTGAATTGGATCAAGTGTGACGTAAGTTCTGTGTAAAATTGGTTAAAAAACTTTTGGGCGACACTGTTGTGCTGGCCAAAAGTACGGACATTTTTCGATGCCCGATCAAGCGATTTGAGGAGCTGGGTGATTGAGGTCAGTTCCGGGTCGGCATTCTGCTTGGCGGCCATCGTTGCAGCCATCATGTCCTGGGCAGTCTTGAGGTCTGACATAGAGTTATTGATACTGGGAGTTCACGGTTTGGTCAAGAAAATCATCAGTTCTTGATCGGTTCAGAATGCCGAAAGTTATAGGAATGCCGGTTGTCGAATGCTCAATAACGTGGACGGTTGTCCTTCCGGTTCGTAACTCGTTAGAATCCAACCCACGGTGATTGAGTGGAGAGATGCGGAGTGCCGATGGACCAGATGCCGCAGCGTGAGGACCTATCGTGATTGTCTGTTTTGGCGACAGTTTGACAGTAGGATTTCAAGCCCCAACCCGTGAGAACCCGACAGGGCAGGAGACCCCCTATGGGCAGTATTTGCTGGAGTGGTTGGGACCGTCAGCGAAGATTCTGGTAAGCGGGGTCTGTGGCGAACTTACGTGGGAAATGGCGCTGCGGTTTCGACGCGATGTCCTGCAGCACCAACCGAGCCATGTTGTACTGCTGGGGGGTGCCAATGATTTGGGACGGAATGCCACGCCATCGGAGATCATTTGGAATCTTGTGAAGATGTATGAGTTGGCGCAGGCATCACAGGTCATCCCGATTCCGGTCGCGGTTCCATCCATTCGCGTGGATGGAACCGGTGGAGGGTCCGACGTTGAAGACTGGATCGGGCAACATCTGTCACGTCGCGCTGAATTGAACAGCCTTATCAGGGAGTATGCGTTTTCGAAAGGCCTCCCGTGGATCGACCTGTTTAGGGCTACGGTCGAACCGACGACGGGCCAACTGGCTGCGCACTATTCCAACGACGGATTGCATTTATCGACAGCCGGCTATCGGCTGTTGGCACAGTTGCTCTATGACCAGGTGTTTTCCAAGGTGTTATCGAGGACCCAGGAATGAGCCCATGATTGCTGAAGTAACGGATCGAGATTTCGATCATGTGATTGAACAGTCGACGATGCCGGTGTTGGTGGAGTTCTGGAAACCAGGATGCAGGAGTTGTCGTGCACTGATGCATGAACTTGAGAAACTAGAGTCCGATGTGTCGGGTCGGGTGCTGATCCTGAGGATGAACGTGGAGGAGAACTTCCAGATTCCAGCGGAGCTAGAGGTTGACTCCTTGCCGGTGCTCGCCCTCTATTGCCAGGGAACGTTTGAGCGATTCATTGGTGGCCTAGGAACGAGAGAAGAGATTCTCAAGCAGTTGCAGTTGAGATGACAGGAGTCGCTACAAGGTCCGCCAGGTCCGTCCATCCTTTTCAATGAGGCGATCGGCCTCGACTGGTCCACTGCTTCCCGCCTGGTATTCAGGCAACCATCGCAACTCTTGCTTCTGCCATCCTTCCAGAATCTTGGTGATCCAGGCCCAGGAGGCTTCAACGGCGTCGCGCCGCATGAATCGGGAGGCATCGCCGGCCATCACGTCCAAGAGCAATCGTTCGTAGGCTTCGGGTGACGGGCGGCCGAAGACATCGCTGTATTGAAAGTCCATTTCAACCGGGTGGGTCTGTGCGCGGGTGCCCGGCACGCGCGAGACGATGCGAAGCGAGAGCCCTTCCTCCGGTTGGATGCGCAGTGCCAATACGTTGGGCGGTTGCGGCTGCTGTGCATTGGCGTTGAACAGGATGTGCGGAATGTCCTTGAATTGTACGGAGATTTCGCTGGCTCGGTGGGGAAGTGTTTTCCCGGTGCGCAGATAGAAGGGCACGCCGTCCCAGCGCCAGTTCTCCACAAAGCATTTGAGCGCGACATAGGTTTCGGTTGTGGAATCAGGGTGGATCCCGTTCTCGCGACGATACCCCGGAATGGGCACACCATGGGCCATGCCAGCGCTATATTGGGCACGGACCGTGACGTGCTCGACATCCTGATCGGTAATGGGCCTGAGGCAACGGAGGACTTCCATTTTCGCATTGCGCACCACATCGGGATCGAGCGAGTAAGGGGGCTCCATGGCAACCAAGCAGAGCAACTGCAGCATGTGATTCTGTACCATGTCGCGCAACGCCCCCGCTTCTTCGTAGTAGCTGGCCCTGGTCCCGACACCTTCTGCTTCGCTCACCGTGATCTGTACATGATCAATATATTTGTGGTTCCAAATCGGCTCGAAGATGCTGTTGGCGAACCGGACGACCATGAGATTCTGAACAGTTTCTTTCCCTAGATAGTGATCGATGCGGAAGATCTGTGATTCGTCGAACACGCGCCCCGTCACCTGGTTGATGGCTTGGGCAGAGGCTAAATCGCGGCCGACCGGTTTTTCGACAATGATGCGGGCATAGGGCGTATGAGCCTCCGGCTTCGTGGCCAATCCGGTTTGCTCAAGTCCCTCGCACACAGATGCGAATGAGCTGGGAGGAATGCTCAGGTAGAAAATCCGGTTACCGGGTAATTGGAGATCCTTCTCAATCTCTTCTGCTCGAGATTTCAGTCTGATATAGGTGTTGGGGTCATCGTTCCCCCCCGATACGTAAAAAAGCCGTTGCGCGAAGTCCTTCCACTTGTCTTCTGCCAAGGCTTGCCGGGAATGTGTCACGAGGCCGTCACGAAGCGTGGCGCGAAACTGCTCGTCCGTCATCAATGTACGGCCCAACCCAATCACCGCGTAGTTTGGAGGAAGGAGACCGTCGAGGAGCAAATTATAGAGGGCAGGAATCAGTCGCCGACGGGCCAGATCGCCGGACCCTCCGAAGATGACGAGGGTACAGCGCTGGACCGGAGGAATCGTTTCCCCCGAGGGGCTGATATCGATTCGTGGTTTATTCGATGGCATAGGGCTCCGGTGTTAGCAGGTTGAGGAAAGGCTCGATTGATACACGAGATACCGTTGGAATTTCCCTTTTGCCGCTGGCGCTTGAACAGTTTCAGGATGCTCAAAATGGCCTGGCTTCTTACCTATCCAACCCCGGCGGCAGCTTGACCTTCACGCCTTGAGCCTGCCAAGACAAGCTTGTTGACCAAGGACGCGCCGTTCCGTAAGCAAGGCCGCAGCGAGCGAAGAGACGAGAAGGTACATCCCGTACTTCGTGGGGCCATTCGCCCTTCGAACGGATGTTGGCGAACGGACATACCCCTCTCGTGTTTCCAATTCCACAAAAACTCTCGTTGAACCTCTGAGCAAGGCGAGCACGCCCCTGACAGACTTTTTCAGCATCCTGTCACCGGCGGACCGCATGGCCGCCAAAAGCGTTCCGCAACGCAGCCAACATTTTTTCCGCAAAGGACTCGCTCTGCCGCGATCGGAATCGAGTGAATAAGGCCGTTGCGAGCGTGGGGACCGGTACATCTTTTTCAATCGCATCGGCGATCATCCAGCGACCCTCGCCGGAATCCTGCACATAGCCTTTCAACTGTTCCAGCCGCGGATCCTCTTTCAAGGCACCGGCCGCCAATTCCAAGAGCCAGGAACGGACGACGCTGCCGTGCATCCAGAGGTCGGCAATTTTTGCGAGATTGAGCTGGTAGTCGCTTTTGGCCATCAGCTCGAAGCCCTCCGCATACCCCTGCATCATGCTGTATTCGATCCCATTATGCACCATTTTTACATAATGCCCGGCGCCCACTCCACCGACGTGAGACCAGCCCTGCTCCGGTGCCAATGTCGTGAAAATTGGCGCAAGCTGTTTCACCGGCGCCTCGTCGCCACCAACCATCAGGCAGTAACCGATCTTCAATCCCCAGACGCCTCCGCTGGTTCCGGCATCGACATAGTGTAGCTGCTTTTTTTTGAGATCCGCAGCCCGTCGAACATCGTCGTGAAATCTGGTGTTGCCGCCGTCGATCACCGTGTCGCCTGGCTGGAGCAGTGCCGCGACGGCCTGAACGGTATCCTCCGTCGGCGTGCCGGAGGGAACCATAATCCAGACCGCCCGTGGGGCCTTGAGTTGGCCGACGAGGTCAGCTAATGAGGAGGTTCCGACGCACCCAACGCCTTCGGCCTGCTTGATCAGATCCGCCGATCGATCGTAGACCACGACCCGGTGCTGGTCGCGCTGCAACCGAGTGACCATGTTCATACCCATCTTCCCAAGCCCGATGAACCCGATTTCCATAGTGACTCCTTCTAGCAGAGTGCTGAAAAAATCTGCCAATACTCTGCATCGTTAAGGTTCAGATCAAGGCTGAGAAATAAATGAGTTCGACCTTCGCTCATCCTTGGCCTCGATTTCAGTCGATATCAGAATTGACCGCCATGCAGGACAGTATCACAGGCTCACGATTCTTGCGAGGTGGCTGTCCTCTGTGCAGGCCTGAAGGACGAATGGCCGACAAGCCCTATGCGACCGTAGTCAACGAATCGACCCGGGAGCCCTGTCAGTCGATTCTGGCAGGATTCGGGACGTCCTTAAAGAGCATATCGGCCAGATCGCGGCCGAAGTTGAGCCGTTCAGGTAACGTGGCCGCTGTCAAGTACCGCCCAGCTAGATCACCCAGCCCCACATCACGGGCGGCGATGAACTTGAGGACGTCAACCGGTGAGGTGAGCCAGAAGCCGCGTAGCCGGAAGAACGCGTTGATGAAATCATCGAAAAATATCGTGAGCAGATACTGCGCGATCGCCGGCTTGTCGGCTAGATCTCGCGCTTTTCCGAGCGAATGGAAACACTCCGCCTTCATCCGAATCTGTTCATTGATGCTGACAGGGGACGATCCCTGTCGGAACCGTTGGTTCGCACGCTCGATGAGCCTGGCTCCGATGTTGTCGTGATCGAAGAGGATACGGGCTTTCCGCAAGAGCGATGGAAGGCGTGGCGAATAGGGAAGGTCCTCTTCAAACTCTTGGTGCCCACGATAACGAATGTCGGCCAGACGATCGGCAACACGGACGATCTCGTGGCCGTCAGCCTGTCCTTTCACGAGCGCAATGAGATCGATGTCGCTGTGGGTCGTGATGGCGCGCCGAACGCTGGACCCCACCAGGATCACACTGACGAGATCACCACCGCGGCGGCCGCGAATGTGGCGAACGGCCATCGCCACAAGTTCTTCCAGCCCCGGTTCATCAATCGGGTCGGGCTGTTCAGGCGGCTCCGGGATCGCCAGCAGTTCCGCCTGCAATTCTTCTGACGTCGGGATAGGGTGGGCGACGGGGCTATCCATGGTTAGGCTTCCTGTATGAGCTGAATGTGTTTCGGGAGCGATTCGAGCCAGTCCTCGAACGGTTGGTCCGCATCGACGATGATTTCCAATTTACCAGTGGCCAATCGCCTAACGATACCTGGGCTTTCCGGGGACAACGGGATTTCAACCCACTCGCGGCTCAGCCCAAGCGAGTCGGTGATCCCAAGGATCCGGCTGATGTGTGTGAACGACAGAACCTCTAACGGCATTGGTGCTCCATCTCGGACATTCTAGGTTTCAGTCGGAGAGGTGTCAATGAGTGGGCGGCTCAATCCTCCAAGACACGGGTAAAGATCTGGCAGGCTTCCTCGGTCATGGCACTGGAGATATCCAAATGGGTGACGGCACGAAAGCTGGTGCCGCCGATGGCATTGATCAAAACCCCCTCTTGCTTCAATGCGGCGACGAGCGCCGCGGGGCTCAGGCGGTGACCGATCACTTGGAAGATGACAATATTCGTATCGATATCTTGAGGGTTGATCCGAACCGTTGGAATGTGTTGCAGCTGTCGCGCCAGCCGCTTGGCGTGGTCATGGTCCACTTTCAATCGCCCGATATGGTGCTCGAGCGCATAGATGCCGGCGGCAGCGAGGATACCGGCCTGCCGCATCGCACCGCCATACATACGGCGCAGCCGCTTGGCCTTGGCGAGGAGGGTCAGATCGTTCATCATGAGGAGTGAGCCGACCGGCGCCCCCAGTCCTTTCGAGAGGCAGACTGATACTGTGTCAAAGTGCTGGGCATAGGAGGCCGGCGGCAGGGTGGTGGCGGCAATGGCGTTGAACAATCGTGCTCCATCCAAATGCATCGGGATACCGTGAGTGGCAGCCACCGCACGAATCCGTTCAATCGTTGCCAGGGGATAAATCGTTCCGCCGCCGCTGTTATGGGTGTTCTCCAGACAGATTAATCCTGTTTGTATTGTGTGCGGCTCGTTGGGGCGGATTGCTGCGTCAACCTGTTCGGGTGAAATGAGGCCTCGATTCCCCGTGATCCAATGGAGCTGGACACCTGCCAGCGCTCCGGCGGCACCCTGTTCATACCGGACGATATGCGCCGTGCTTTCGACGATCACTTCCTGCCCCGGTTGTGTCTGAAGGCGAATGGCGAGTTGATTGCCCATTGTGCCGGACGGCACGAAGAGGGCCGCTTTTTTTCCGAACATCGTGGCCATCATCTCTTGGAGGCGATTCACCGTGGGGTCTTCACCGTACACATCGTCGCCCACCTCCGCGCACGCCATGGCTCTTCGCATGGCATCAGTGGGCTGTGTGACCGTATCGCTGCGTAAGTCGATCATGAAATGTCCCTGGGCATGGCGCATGTCCATTCGTCCGGCGCATTCTAGCAAATTTTCTCCTTGCGTGGGAGCCTCGGTCGCTGCAGAATGCCGGGTGTATGGCGTGGCCTCAAAACGTGCTTCCGTCGGTGACCGATGCAGAAGCAGACAAAGCCGTTTCGGTAGGCTGGGCAGTCCTCTATTTTATATATCTGCCTCCTGACCCTGTTGCTCAAACCCTTGATCGAGCTGTTTGGTACCCAGCCCGGGCTTCGAGGTGCGCCACGCCGAGCCTTTTCTTGCTGAGGCCGTGAGGGCGTGTGGCCTTCGAGAGGATCATCCCTCTGTCCTCTTTCCGCGACCCCAGCCACACCGCTGTCCGTCGCGGCCTCGGCGCCGACCGGTACCAGACGCCTTTTCGTTTCGCCAGAGCTTCAACAGATTATGCGTGGCACAGAGCAGTTTCCACTCACTGGCACAGGCGGCCGTGCCGCGACGCATAACCCCAGCACAGCCCCGGGTGCGCTTGATTTGTCCGAACACCGGCTCCACGGTCTGGCCTCGCTTCTTGTAGAGGCGTCGTCCGCGCGTCGTCAGCCCCTTCGGAGAGCGGCCGCGCGGCGGCGGCGGCGCCCGCAGCGCCCGCAGCGCCTTGCGCTGTTTCCAGTCCTTGTTCGTGGCAATCAACCACTC
>JBDTPK010000054.1:0-10594 GCA_039932735.1 Nitrospirota bacterium | reverse complement strand
TTTCAGGCCACGCCTCGCTGTGGACAGCGATCGCGGCAGACATGGGCGTTTCTCTACTTGTGATATTCAACGCGCTCCGCTTACTCTCCTGAAACATCACGCGCGAGGCCACTACATGATCACGAGTACCCCGAGAAGGGCAACGGCACTGCCAATCACGTCGAAGCGATCTGGCGCCACGCCATCAATGCCCCAACTATCTCCCCGGCCGGTCAGACCCGTCTACGGATCGTATGGAGGAAAGCCATTTCCTAGACACGGAAACCAGGCTACACCATAGTTTTGAAGACCTAGCGGAGGTGCAGGGTAGTTAGCGGTCGTGGCGAACCCGGCAGTGAGATCCAAGCTCCGATGGCGCTCGCACTTCTCTACGGCCCTGCTCATTTTCGACGTTTTTTGAACATGGTTGCGTCGTGCCTACGGCTGGTAACTGGCCATCGCCGAATGGATGGCCATGGCGGCAGTCTGTCGATTCATATCACGACCCGCTAGGTAGGGGGCCGCGGCGCCACGTCATTGCTGATATTGCCTCAGTGCCTCGGCGCGCAAGAGGAAACTGCCATCGGTCACAACGCGCTCTCCAGGCCGCAATCCTTCCGCGACCCGATGTCCCGCCGCAACGTCAGGCCTCGCGGTGACAGTATGCTGACGGAACTGGCCAGGTTGCCCCTCCACGGGAGTGTACACGACACTGGTCGAACCGATCATCTGCAGGGCCTGCGCTGGCACAACGGGCGCGCGCGCTCCAGTACGGATGAACAACATATCCATGTACATCCCAAGCCTTAGGGCGAGATTCGTGTTCTCAACGATGACGCGCACTTTTGCTGTCCTCGTTTGCGGATCTACGCGGGGATCGATGTAGTCCACTGCGCCGCGATAGATGCGCTCAGGATAAGCGGGCGTAGTGATCGTCGCGCGGGACCCTGTTCGGACCGTCGCGAAGTAGTCTTCGAGGACGTTGCCTTCGATCCACACTGACGACAGGTCGGTAATCGTGAAGAGCTCCTGTGCGGTGGTCACAACTTGCCCCAGGTTTATGTTGCGCACGGTCACGATGCCGTCAATGGGTGCGGGAATCGCGATATCGGAACTGACGGCTCGCCCCGTTCGAACCTCGTCCACCTGAGACTCGGTCAACCCCAGCAGGAGGAGTCTCTGGCGTGCTTCCTCCACGTGAGCCGTGTGCACCTGATGAGAGGCCTCGACCGATTCGAGTTCTTCGCGGCTGGCAGCTCCGAGGCGGACGAGTTCCTGGGCACGCATCAGCTTCTTGTGCTCCGCTTCCAATTGCGCCTGAAATCCCACAAACTCCGACTGCGCTTCCGCCAGTTCGCGACTGAAGAGTTGCGCAATGACTTGGCCGCGCTTCACCGATTGCCCCAGCTCAGCAGAAACCCGCGTCGTTACGCCTCCAACAAGAGATGTGACGCGTACCTCACGGTACCCATTGGGCTGCACGGTTCCTGGAACGCGGACCTCTGAGTTCGCTGTCTCCTCTTTGACTTCGGCGTAACGCAAATTCATACGTTCCAGAGCATCCGGCGTGATCGTAACGATGATCTCCGGATCGCTGCTTGAAGGCGTAGTCGGCGCCGTGACCGCCCTCTCTTGAAGCACGGGAGGCACGACAACGGACCGTCGGACGAACCACACACCCGCACCTGCTCCGACAATCAACGAGACCACAACCGCAGCTAGCACACCAATTCGATTCATACAGTTCTCCTCATTCGATGCCTGCCGCGAGGCGCACTCGCACGGACGCTTGATAGTAGCGATTCAAAGTATCGATGTATCCGATCTCTGTTTCGATCAGCCGTCGCTGCTCTGCGATCACATCCAGCAACTGACTTCGACCCAGCTCATACACGCGCTGGATCACAGCCAGGTTCTCCCGTGATTGCTGGCGGACGCCTTGCGCGTAAATGTCCAAGCTCTCTTTTGCTTTAGCCTGCTGGAGCAGTGCGGCTGTTACTTCGCGGGTGACGACAAGCTCCGCATACTCGCGGCGGCGTTTTGCGCCTTCCAATTCGGCAAGGGCTGTCGCGATCATACCCTCATTTCGATTCCTCGTCGGCAGCGTGATCGATACGCCGATGCTTGCGAGATTGAAGATCCCTTGAATCCGCGTCGGCTGTCCTAAAGAGGTCAATCCATTCAGTGGGTACCCGGAATCCATGCGCTGAAACGACGCCGATAGGCTCGCATCGAGTTTCCCTTCCGTCTGGGCCTGCCGCACGCGTGCGTTGGCAACCGCCTCTGCTGAGCGCATGGCACGAAAGTCGGGCCGGTCCAAGGCCCCCGCGATCAGTTCCCCTTTCGAGGAGACCAACGGTGCGGGGTCCAGCGTGCCTCGAATGCGCAGTTCCTCTTCTGGCTTCATTCCCACCAGACTCTTGAGCTCCAGCAGCGCCACGCCAAACCGGGACTCAGCCTCCGCACGCAGCGAATCAATGCGGTTTACCTCAACGCGGAAGAGACTGGCATCCAAGGTAGGAATCGCGCCCTGTTCCGCCCGGACTTCCATCAGCTTAAGAGCCTCGCGATTTACGCGAAGAAGCTCCACGGTGAACTGCAAGCTCTGTTCGGCGGCGAGAGCGTACCCGAACTTTGAGGCAACCTCTCCCCGCAACTGGCGCGCGACGTCCGCGCGCTCAAACTCCGAAAGAGCGATGCCGCGCTCCGCCACGTCGATGCGCCGGTCCCGCCGGCCGAAAAGCTCCAGCGGTATCGATGCCCCCACTGTGAAGCTATTCATGGGGCCTCGGTACTCCTGCATGCCGTTCAATTCGAGCGTCGGATTCGGGCGTAGCCGCGCTTGAACAAGGCCGCCCTTGGCCGCGGCAACCTGCTGCTCCATCACCAGCGCACTCCCATTCTGGTTCAGGGCCAGTGTGACCAATTCCTCAAGAGACCGCCCCCTCAGCTCGGGTTGGCACCAAGCCAACGGCCCAACGAGAAGGAACAATGCCAACAACCACGAAGATCTCTGCATCGTCCTACCTCACATTCGCGCTAAAGGAGGTTGTCCCCTGGCCGGCAGGTCCGTCCCATCGAATCTCGAATTTCCACGCGCCGCTCATTGCGAAGTCCCCGGTGAGAGAATACATACCAGTTTGCCCCGCTGACTGAAGTTCAATGGGAGCAACCATCGGCGCCATGCCGGGCATCGCCATCGAGGAACTTACCGTTACTTTGCCGGCATCCACCGGTTCCCCGTTGGCTGAACGGAAGCTGACGATGAAGCGATTTTGTCCCTGCGCGAGTTCGCCCTTCTCATTCTCCAGGTTGATCACGAGATCGCCGGATTTCTGCGACGCAATCATCTTGCCGGGTTGTGCTTTCGTCTCCGCGGCGGGCTTGCTCGCCCCACACGCGGCGGCTACAAACGCCGCGAAAACCAGCGCGCTGATGCTCAGATACTGTTTCATTTTGTTTCTCCTTGATTGGGTTGACTGACTTCCGACGTGGCTCTTCTCAGATCCCGCTCCCTGAGCCACAGAAAGACTACGGGGGTAACGATTAAGACGTGCAGCAAAGAACTGACCATGCCCCCGAGCACGGGCGTTGCAAGAGGCTTGATGACCTCCGCTCCGACGCGCTGGCTCCACATGATGGGCAACAAACCGGCGATGATCGTCGAGACTGTCATCACCTTCGGACGTAGTCGCAACAACGCGCCATCAAAGACGGCTTCTCGCAGATGCTCCACACCAAACGCCGACCCGAACTCGCGCTGTTTGCTCGCAACCGATTCTTCGAGGTAGATGACCATGACCATACCTGTCTGAACCGCTGTTCCAAATAACGCGATGAAACCGACCCACACGGCGACGCTGAAGTTGTAGTGAAGGAGGTACAGCAGATAGACGCCACCGCTCAAGGCGAACGGAACAGCGAGCAGTACATGCGCAGCCTCGACGAAGGATCGGTATGTCAGGAAAAGCAGGATGTAAATAATCGCCAGGACGATCGGAAAGACAATTTGCAGCCGCTTACGCGCCCGCTCCTGGTTCTCGTACCGACCGCTCCACCCGAGGTAGTAACCCGGCGGCAGATCCACTTGTTGGGGAATGACTCGCTTGGCCTCGTCAACAAAGCCGCCAATGTCGCGTTCGCGTACATTTAGCAGGACGGAGACAACAAGTAGTCCGTTCTCGCTATTGATCATCGCCGGACCGCTCGTTGGACGGATCGAGGCGAGACGGCCCAAAGGAATCTGCCCGCCATCCGGGGCGTCCACGAGAATATTCCCGACGTCCCCGAGGTTTTTTCGGTACCTCGCCGCGTACCGCACACGCACGGGGAACCGTTTCCTGCCCTCGATGGTGGTGGTTAGATTCTTCTCTCCAATAGCCGTCTCAATGACGTCCTGGATCTCACCGACACCGATTCCATACCGGGCTGCCGCCTCCCGATCGATATCGATATCGGTGTAGAGCGCTCCGGTGACCCGCTCCGCGTACACGTCTCGCGCGCCCGGAATACTCCGCAAGGCCTCTGCGATCTCGTGAGCCTTCTGTTCGAGCGTCGCGAGATCCGAACCGAAAACCTTGATGCCAAGTTCCGAACGGATGCCGGTACTCAACATGTCGATCCGGTTGATGATCGGCATAGTCCAGATGTTCGCGACGCCAGGAATCGCGACCGCGCGATCCATTTCGGCTTTGAGGCGCTCCACGGTCATGCCTGCGCGCCATTCGTCGCGGGGTTTGAGGTGAACAATCGTCTCCGTCATGTTCAACCCGGCGGGGTCAGTCGCCGTATCCGCGCGCGCCACTTTAGCGACCACCCAAGCGACCTCTGGAAACTTTTCGATGATCTGGTTCTGCCTGGCGGCGATCCGTGTATTCTCGGCTAACGAAATGCTGGGATCGGCGATCGGCATGAACATTAAGTCACCCTCATTCAGGGGAGGCATGAACTCATTCCCGATACGCGTCGCAAGGGCCAGTGCGCCACTAAAGAGGGCGAGAGCAACTAGTAGAGTGATGGCCCGATGCCGCAGAGCCCAATGCAGCACTGGCCGGTAGAGCCATTGAAGAAACCGCATGACGGGGTTGTCCTGCTCGCGGTGTATTTTCCCGCCAAGCAGCAACGTGCAGAGCACTGGTACCAGCGACACCGCAAGGATCGTCGCAGCCGCCATCGCCGCTGTCTTAGCGAACGCCAACGGGTGAAACAGCTTGCCTTCCTGCCCAGTCAATGCGAACACCGGAATAAACGCGAGAAGGATGATGGTCATCGAAAAGAAAATGGGCCGGCCGACGAGCTTGGTCGAGTCGAGCACCGTCTGCCAGAGCGCACGACGGTCGTGCGGATCGATGCCCGAACGCTCCACGTGACGGAACGCGTTCTCAGTGACCACGATCCCGGCATCTACCAGCACCCCAATCGCGATCGCGATGCCGGCCAGCGACATGATGTTCGAGGTGACGTCGAGGTAGTGAAGGATCAGAAAGGAACTCAGTACGGCCAGAGGCAGCGGCAGCGTGACGATCAAGATGCTGCGGAAATGGGCGAGGAAAATAATGTGCGCGAGCGTGACAAGCAGGATTTCTTCTATTAGAGCGGTCCGCAGGGTATCCATCGAATTGTGGATGAGTTCGGACCGGTCGTAGAAAGGCACGATCCTGACCCCGGCGGGCAAGCCAACCTGAAGATCGGCAATCTTGGCTTTGACTCTTTCGATCACCTCGCTTGGATTCGCGCCGGACCGGGCAACGATGACACCGCCCACGGCCTCGTTGCCGCTCTTTACCAGCGATGCGACGCGAAACGCATTCCCAATCCCGACAGTCGCTACGTCGCGAACGTACAGCGGCACTCCCGCCTTCGCCCCGATTACGATGCTTTCGATATCTCCGATGGACGTGATGAGGCCAAGCCCGCGAACGATTGACCACGAGCCGTTTGACTCCAGGACGTTCCCGCCGACATTCACATTGCTCCGCATCACGGCGTCCACCACCTTGCTGAGTGGCAAGCCGTACGTGCGCAGGCGATTCGGGTCAACGTCGACCTGATATTGCTGGACTTCTCCGCCAACACTTGCGACCTCCGCTACTCCTGTCACGGCGTTCAATTGGTAGCGGATGAACCAGTCCTGCAGCGTTCGCAAATCGCGAAGACTCTGCCCTTTCCCTTCGACCGTGTACCAGAAGACGTGCCCTACACCGGTCGCGTCCGGCCCAAGCGTAGGCGTAACGCCCGGTGGCATCTGCTTACCCACGAGATTCAGGCGCTCCAATACCCGCGTGCGCGCAAAGTACAAGTCCACGTCGTCCTCGAAGATGACGAAGATCATAGAGAAACCAAATGCGGACCCGGAGCGCACGACACGTACTCCAGGCAGTCCTTGGAGACTCACTGTGAGCGGGTAGGTGACCTGGTCCTCCACTTCCTGCGGACTGCGGCCTGTCCAGTCTGTGAAGACGATCACCTGGTTGTCGCTCAAGTCGGGAATCGCATCGACAGGACTCTGCGATAGCGCCCACCAGCCCCAGCCGCCAATGCCGAGGTAGAACGCAATGACAAGAAAACGGTTCTTCAGTGAGAACTCGATCAAAAAATGAATCACAAAGTCTCCCGGCGTCCGTGGACGCGATATCTGACACTTCCGTCAAAGACGGTGGTGCGTTTTTGAGAGTCGGGAGACTAGATGAGGAATGAACCGGTCAGAACAACCAGATCAGGCGGTGAATCGGCAAGGGGGTCAAAATCCGCCCGTAGTTGCCAATGGCTCTCGCTAAGCGAGAATAACTCCGCCGCAGGAACGGTGTAGACAGGGAGATCAGCAGTGATTGCAGCTAACGTGGAACCGGCATCTTGTTGGTGCGAGAACGGCATTGTCGCGCATTCTCGTTCCGGTTGGGAAGACTGCGAGACGTCGGATTTGGATTGCTGCGGGGTTTCCGTGCACTTGCCGTGTTTGCAGCAATCATGCTTTGCACCGCCAGGAATCATGAAGAATTGCTCACAAGACGTACACCCGCCCCACAGGTAGGTCGCGAGGACCAGCAGTGAGCACAGGATGTGGAAGCAGTTTCGCACGGGACTCCTATGCCAAGCATACTTCAAAATGGGCACCATTTCGCGGGATGACGCGAATGGCCCCCTACGTGCGCGGACATTATGGTAACGAGCGACCCTTTTTCCCCTCGGATTTCTACGTTTCAAGCCGTTGCAGCGGTTAGGGTGTAAGGTCCACGGCAGTCGTCCGTCAGCGAGGATGGAGACACAAACGAAATGCCTCAGCATACACACGCTCAATCTCAGGCTTTGACAACGGCCGGCACCAAAGATCCGGTTTGCGGGATGGATGTGGTTCCGGAAACTGCTGCCGGCCACGCCGAGCACGCGGGCCAGACGTATCACTTTTGCAGCCGGGGCTGTGTTGCCAAGTTCGAAGCGGACCCAGAGAAGTATGTAGGACCGGCAAAAGCTTCGCCGCCGTCCGGGCCGTCCGGCGAGTACACTTGCCCGATGCATCCTGAGGTTCGGCAGCCGGGTCCAGGGAACTGCCCAAAATGCGGGATGGCCCTGGAGTCAGCGACAATTGCGCCAGTCGCGACCCGCACCGAGTACACCTGCCCGATGCACCCGGAAATCATTCGGGACGCTCCGGGCAGTTGCCCCATCTGCGGCATGGCGCTTGAGCCTAAAACCGTAACCGCCGAAGAAGGCGACAGCGCTGAGCTTGTGGACATGCGACGGCGCTTCTGGGTGTCAGCCGTGCTGAGCATTCCCGTGCTGATCTCCGCGATGGGAGAATCGCTGTTCGATCTCGACCAACTCGCGTCGCCGCAAGCTAGAACGATCTTTGAGGCGCTTCTCGCAACGCCCGTAGTGCTCTGGGGCGGCTGGCCATTCTTCGTCCGTGGCTGGCAGTCCGTGGCGAACAAGAACCTGAACATGTTCACATTGATTGGCCTAGGTACGGGAGCCGCCTACCTCTACAGCGTGGTGGCTACCGTTGCACCGCAGCTTTTTCCGCCCTCCTTCGCGGATCACTCAGGCCGCGTCGGCGTCTATTTCGAGGCCGCGGCCGTGATCATAACCCTGGTGCTGCTCGGCCAAGTCCTGGAGTTGCGTGCGCGCAGCCAAACGGGTGCCGCGATCAAAGCCCTCTTGGGCCTGGCCCCCAAAAGGGCTCGATTGATTCAGGAAGACGGCTCCGAGGCCGATGTCCCACTGGAACAAGTAAAGGTTGGCGATCGGCTGCGCGTCCGACCGGGCGAAAAGATCCCAGTGGACGGAACCGTCCTGGAAGGCACAAGTTCCGTCGATGAGTCCATGGTCACCGGGGAACCCATTCCTGTGGAGAAGCAGAAGGATGCCCGCGTGACCGGCGCGACGATCAACGGCACCGGATCGCTGGTCATGCGCGCCGAGCGCATCGGTTCGGACACCCTGCTCTCTCAAATTGTTCACATGGTTTCGCAGGCTCAACGGAGCCGCGCGCCGATCCAGAAGCTCGCAGACCTCGTGGCCGGATACTTCGTCCCAGTTGTGGTTGGCTCCGCGATCCTGACCTTCGCGGTTTGGGCGATTTGGGGACCAGAGCCGAGAATGGCGCATGCCCTGATCAATGCTGTCGCGGTGCTCATCATTGCTTGCCCTTGCGCGCTGGGGTTGGCAACACCGATGTCGATCATGGTTGCCATGGGGAAAGGGGCCACGATGGGCGTCCTTTTCAAAAATGCAGAGGCGATTGAGTCTTTGCGCAAAGTGGATACCCTCGTCGTCGACAAGACGGGGACACTTACCGAGGGCAAGCCGAAGTTGGTCGCTGTGAAACCCGCGCCCAACTACACCGAGGAACAGGTCCTGGCATGGGCGGGATCTCTGGAACGCGCGAGCGAACATCCCTTGGCGGCTGCAATCGTAGCGGGTGCGACGGCGCGGGGTGTTGAGCTGGGATCTGTGGAAGGCTTCCAATCCGTTACCGGTCAGGGCGTGCAGGCCGTGGTTGCCGGGGAGCGAATCGCGCTTGGCAATGATCGCTTGATGGAAGCTTCCGGAGCAGACATCCGTGCGAGTCTCCAGGAAGCCGAAGCAATGCGCGCGGACGGGCAAACCGTGATGTACCTCAGCGCGAATGGCACGTTCGCGGGCTTGATCGGCGTGGCTGACCCGATTAAAGCGACGTCCGTCGAGGCAATTAAAGAACTGCACGCAGAGGGAATCCGCGTTGTCATGCTCACGGGCGACAGCCGGACGACTGCGATGGCAGTAGCCGCAAAACTGGAGATCGACGAAGTGATCGCCGAGGTGCAGCCGCAGGATAAGCGAGAGAAGGTCCTGGCGCTACAGAAGGAAGGAAAGTTTGTCGCGATGGCTGGTGACGGGATCAATGACGCTCCCGCTCTCGCGCAGGCGCAAGTTGGCATCGCGATGGGCACGGGAACAGATGTAGCCATGGAGAGCGCCGGCGTCACTCTGGTCAAAGGCGACTTGCGAGGAATTGCCCGTGCGCGTCTCCTGAGCCACGCTACGATGCGCAATATCCGGCAAAACCTCTTCTTTGCGTTCGTCTACAATGCGCTGGGAGTTCCTCTGGCGGCAGGCGTTCTGTATCCCGTCTTCGGCTTGCTCCTGAGTCCGATGATTGCCGCAGCCGCGATGAGCTTCAGTTCTGTTTCGGTGATCGCGAATGCACTGCGTCTGCGAACCGTACGGATCTAGCCCATGTTACGTTGAAGTTGATGTCTGCACCCGAGCAGTCGACAGCTCTATCTTCAGAAGCCATTGGTCGGCTCATTGCGAGTCGCAAGGAGTTTCTGGGGTTTCTGAAGAAGCGTGTTTCCTCTCCAGAGACGGCCGAGGATATCCTTCAAGCTGCTTTCGTGAAGAGCATTGAGAAGGGCGGCGGCATCCGCGATGAAGAAACGATCGTTGCCTGGTTTTACCGCTTGCTCAGAAATGCCGTCATTGATCACTACCGGCATCACGGGTCTTCGGAACGTGCTCAGGACGCTCTGTTGCGAGAAATGGAAACGCAACAGGAGCCCGACGTGTCGTTCAAAGGCGAGATCTGCGCCTGCGTTTCAGGCATCCTCCATACGTTGAAACCCGAGTATCGTCAAGCGTTGGACACTGTGGACCTGCAGGAACGGAGCCTTGCGGACCTGGCGGGCGAAGCACACATTACCGAGAATAACGCGGCCGTTCGTATCCATCGCGCTCGACAAGCGTTGCGCAAGCAGGTGACGGCCACGTGCGGCATTTGCGCCACGCATGGCTGCCTGGACTGTACCTGCCGCCAGGATACATCCGTGAAGCTGCCGAACTAGCTACAGCAGTTATGACCGCCCTTGGTCATTTCTGCTAACTTACCGCTGTATCGCTCCGGGTTGAGATCGAATTTCTCTTTACAGCTCGCACCACAGAAGTAGTAGGTTTGCCCTTTGTGTTCGGTTTGTCCAGCGGCGGTCGCGGGTTCCACGTCCATGCCACAGACCGGGTCTTTCATAACTGTTGTGTTCGTCATATTTTTCTCTTTCCTCGATCCCTAGTGGTGGGCATCCGCTGGGCTCGCCATCATGGGCATATGATCGGTCATCGATTGCATGTGATCCGTCATGGTTTG
>JBDTPK010000053.1:0-10608 GCA_039932735.1 Nitrospirota bacterium | reverse complement strand
AGCTCCAGCCAGCAATCACCGTACTGGCCATGCCCTCCGGTTTGCTTTTTATATTTCCCCTGCGCCTGTGTCGTCACGCGAATGGTTTCGCGATAGGGAATTTTTGGCATATGCAGCACCACTTCTGCGCCGTACTTGCGGCGCAATTTTTCGAGTGCAAGATCGATGTGCAATTGGCCCATCCCGCTTAAGACCATCTCCTTCGTGTCGGCATGCCGTGAAAATTCGAGCGTCGGATCTTCTTCGATCAACTTATGCAGCCCGAGACTGATTTTTTCGATATCAGCAGTGGACTTCGGCTCAATGGCAAAGGACAGCACAGGCCGCGGAAGCGCCGTTTTCGGATAACGGATGGGAGCCTGTTCGTCACAGAGCGTGTCGCCGGTTTGCGTATCTTTGAGTTTCCCGATGGCGACGATCTCTCCTGCTCCAGCCGAAGACAGGGTCGTATGTTTCTTCCCCTGCAGCACATACAGATGCCCACTTTTCTCTTTACTGCCGCGAGAACTGTTGAAGACGGTCGAGTGTTCGTGAAGAACCCCCGATACGATCCGTAGAAAAGACAGTCGCCCGACAAACGGGTCTATCAGGGTCTTGAACACGACTCCGGAAAATGGATCTTCACGGACGGCACGGCGACTCACGGCCTCGCCTGTATTCGGATGCAGGCCTTCCAACGAGACCCGCGAAGCTCGATCTATCGGCGATGGCAACAAGTTGACGATAGCGTTGAGGAGTGGAACAATCCCGATATTCTTGATCGCGGAACCGCTGTATAGCGGGACAATCGTGCCGGCCTGGACCGCAAGACGAAGCCCATCGACCAGGTCCTCCTGCGTCAACTCTCCCACAGCGAAATATTGTTCCAATAATCGATCATCCCTCTCGGCCACCTCCTCCTGAATGCGCTTTTGTGCATCAGTGACGAGTGTCCGCGTCTGTGCAGGTATCGGTACCTGTTGACACGTCGGGATGTCTGCCCGCGACGTGATGAGGCTCTGTTGAGCGAGATCCAGCACCCCCTCAAGTTGGGCACCACTGCCAGAGGGCAACGACATCGGCAATGGCGTGAGTCCAAGATCGCGTTGACACATCGCAACACCCCCGTCGAGGGAGGTACCCTCTTTATCCAATTCGTTAAGGAACAGGAGACAGGGCAAGCGGAGTGCGGTGACGTGGGACCAGACTCTGACAAGTTCGCTTCGAATCCCCGACGAGGCGCTCACCACGAGGATCACGGCATCCACCGCCCGCAAGGCCATCACCGGCTCACCAAGCAGATTCAGTGCGCCAGGGGGATCGACAAGATTGATGATGGTGTGATTCCAGGAGCAACGGAGGAGACTGGTACTGACGGAACTGCGGCGGTGCACTTCTTCCGGCTCAAAGTCAGAGACAGTTGTGCCTTGTGCGATCGACCCGAGGTAGGGAATAGCACCTGCAGTAAAGAGCATGGCCTCGGCCAGCGAGGTCTTTCCGGCACCGGCGCTGGAGATTATGGCGATATTTCTGAGTGACGCCCTGCCTAACTCGCTCATGGGGTCCTCCTCTGGCAGGATGCTGAAAAGGCCAGTCAGCTTCGTTCTCGCTTCGCTCAGAGGCTCACCACACCAACCGTAGGCCTTGCCCCTTCGCGTGCTGCGGCCTTGCTGGACAGCCTTTTGAGCATCCTGCGTGATAACCGAAAGACCATTTTGTCTTCCGGAGGTGAAATAACCTGTTACATCGGTGCAACTCCCCCTTTGCTCATGCGTCGATACCCTCACGTGTCAGCCACCCTTGATCGGCAAAGCTGACATAGCGCCCGTCGCCGATGACAAGATGGTCAAGGACCCGAATGCCCAGTACCTCCCCTGCCGACACCAATCGCGCCGTCAAGACACGATCTTCCTGGCTCGGCGTCGGATCACCACTGGGATGGTTATGCAGGAAAATTACTGCGGCTGCTGATTCTTTGACTGCGAGTGTGAAGACTTCGCGTGGATGAACAATGCTAAGCGTCAAGCTGCCTTCCGATACGGTGGTGTCACGCATGATGGCGTGCTTGGCATCCAGCAAAATGACTTTGAACACTTCGTGACGCAGGTCACGTAAGGTTGGGTGGTAATGGGTGAAGAGGTCACGGCTGGACGTGATTTTTGTGCCTTTGGTCAGCGGGCCAGCAAGGGCACGCTTCCCCAATTCAATGGCTGCCTTCAATTGGGCTGCTTTGGCTTCCCCCACACCTGCGATCGCGCAGAGCTCTTCGATTCCGCAGTGTGCAAGTCCGGCCACACCCCCGAGTCGATCCAAGATATCCATCCCGACTTGTACCGCTGAAGATCCCTGACGACCGACTCGAAGGAGAATGGCCAGGAGTTGGGCATTCGTGAGCGCCTGTGGTCCCTGAGTGAGTAACCGTTCGCGCGGCCGTTCTGTTTCAGGCCACTGGGTGATTCCTCGCCCTCCTACCTTCCGAGCCATTCATCCTCCTCGGACAAAAAATGACACTCTGAACATTATCGTACTCGCAGTCACCACTCGATAGCTACGTGCAAACAAATACGTATCACCTAAGCTGTTGAAATTACGTATAGTCGAAATTTGGTGCGGTACTTGCTTTGGTAAGCTTGCAGCAGTGCACAACAACCATGGGAGGATTCGATGAAATGTCCGAAGTGTGAAGGCCTCATGATGCTCGAGCGGTTCTCCGACTTCTTCTTAGTATTCTATGCCTGGAAATGCATAAATTGTGGTGCCATCATCGATCGCACCATTTCAAATAATCGGCAAAAGAGCTTGGCCGCTCGCAAGCCCCAAACAGTGGCGACCCCCTAGGACAATTGCGATGTGTCTCTTACTGCTCGAACCTCTCGATCGCCGCGGATGGTCGACGTGGCCCCACTAATGCCTCGTCGCTCACGTCTTCGGTCGTGGCCATGGCACCGAGCCTCATTATAATAGACTCACGCTTCTAGGTCGTCAAAATACTTCCATTCATCTCGGCCTACCCCGCTCCATATTCATGTTTCAGCCACACGATCTTGACCCCTCCAAAAACGCTGTGTTAAAGTTAGCGGTTACAAAATTCTTTCACCTGAATGTATGCGTGTTATTGCAGGATCCCTTCGAGGTCGCCGATTAAATGGGCCGCAAGGAACGGCACTCCGTCCCACATCCGACAAGGTTCGCGAAGCCATTTTTTCCATTCTCGGGACCCAGGTGTCTCGAGGGCGCTTTCTTGATTTATATGCAGGTACGGGGGCCGTTGGGATCGAAGCGTTGAGCCGCGGTGCCGCAGCCGTCACCTTTGTCGAGTCGAACCCTACAGCTGTGCAACTGTTACAGAAAAATCTATGGGCGTGTCAGCTGCTCGACCGAGCGCAGGTACACGGGGGGCAAGCAGCGACCTTTCTCAAACGGAAGGACTGGTGGGGTGAGCCCTATGACATACTCTTTGCGGACCCGCCCTATGCTGCACAGGATGAGTTAGACATCCTGATCCATGCATGGAGGCCCGGGTTGTTGTCGGAACATGCTGTCGTGATGATTGAACAAGACTCGCGGGCCGAATTGCCTGGATCGATCGACCATGCCATGCTGGTGCGGCGATACCAGTATGGCGATACGACGCTCTATCTGTACGATGTGTCAGCCTCCGCGCCAACGGCATCATGAAAGTCGGCATCTACCCAGGAACCTTCGACCCCATCACTCACGGACATACGGATATCATTACCCGAAGCTTGCGCGTATTCGACAAAGTGGTCGTCGCTGTTGCACCCAATCCTTCGAAGCATCCACTCTTTACCCTGACCGAACGGCTGGAGATGATCCGGATCGTGATGAAGGAGATGAAGCAGGTCGAAGTGAGTCACTTCGACGGATTACTCGTGGATTATGTCCAGCGATATGGCGCCCATGCGATTATCCGTGGCTTGCGGGCCATCTCAGACTTTGAGCATGAATTTCAGATGGCCCTCATCAATCGAAAAATCGCTAAACAGGTTGAGACTGTTTTTCTGATGCCCAGCGAAGAATATTCTTATTTATCTTCAACCATCATTAAAGATGTGGCCACTCACGGTGGAGCGCTTATCGAATTTCTCCACCCGGAGGTTGCGCGTCAATTGCAGGAACGGATCAGGAGTTTGAAAACATGAAGCTGGCTGCACGAGCGGGGCGAATTGCCCCCTCCCCCACCTTGGCCATGGCCGCAACCGCAAAGGCGATGGCGGCGCGTGGAATCGACGTCGTCGATTTCTCGTCGGGAGAGCCAGACTTCGATACACCCGAGCCGGTGAAAGCCGCCGCAGAAACCGCCATTCGTTCGGGGTTTACGAAATACACACCTTCATCCGGCATCGATGAGCTGCGCCAAGCCATCATCGACAAGCTGCAAGCGGAGCAAGGGCTCCGGTACGAGAAGTCTCAAGTGCTGGTCTCGTGTGGCGCTAAACATTCGCTCTACAACCTTGCCGAAGCGCTTCTCGAAGCCGGTGACGAAGTCATCATTCCCGCTCCTTATTGGGTCTCCTATGCCGACCAAGTCCTGCTGAACGACGCCACGCCGGTGTTCTTGCCGACTCGTGAAGAGGAGGGGTACGCCATTGATGCCGATGAATTGGAACGGCTTGTCACCCCACGCACCAAGGCGATCATCGTCAATAGCCCAGGCAATCCAACGGGGGCGACCTACGATAGAGCGACGCTTGAACGTCTGGCTGAGCTGGCTCTTCGTCGGGATCTCCTGCTGATCTCAGATGAGATTTATGAAAAAATTCTCTACGATGGGGCGACGCATACGAGTATCGCCTCCTTAGGACCGGAGGTTGCGGCCCGTACGGTCGTAATTAACGGTGTCTCCAAAGCCTATGCGATGACCGGCTGGCGGATCGGCTATGCGGCCGGCCCTAAAGACCTGTTGACCGCTATGGCGAATATTCAAAGCCAGAGTACGTCCAACCCTTGTTCCATTTCACAAAAGGCTGCCGTTGTAGCGTTGCGTGAAGGCGGCGTCTTTACGCAAACAATGGTGACAGAGTTTGATCGGCGACGGCAGGCCATGGTCACGCGTTTAAATGCGATGCCCGGCGTTCGATGCCGAATGCCCACCGGAGCATTTTATGCCTTTCCCAATGTGAGTGAACTGCTCGGACAGCACACCCAAAACGGAACGATCACCGCTCCAACCGACCTCGCAAACTTATTGTTGCAGGAGTTCAAGGTCGCCGTGGTTCCCGGCGAGCCCTTTGGAAGCACCCAACATATTCGATTGTCCTATGCGACCAACATGGAGACGATTGTTCGGGGAATGGATCGCCTTGATGCAGCGCTCAAGCAGCTTACCTAGTTCGCATTATTCGTGAGCGCGTCTGCTGCCCGCGTAGATGCTCGGCTGTTGCACGTGACGCATGATGACGTGACAATACCTGTGATGCTCACGGTCGAATGTTCAATTGACCATCACTCGTAGGCATGAAATCTTTCTTGGAAATACGAGATGGGTTCACAAGGAACGCGCGTTCGGATGTTTTTTAAACGGATCGTCATGAATCATGCATGCTGGCAGGCTACAGGGAAACTCGGCTTCCTCCGATAACACCAATGGAATCTCATGGAATGGCAATGGAGCCCCAAAAATCCTTAGGATGCTCAACAGGGCAGTCCCAAGGCCGCAACGAGCGAAGAGGCAAGGCGGTCGCGGCGGTACGTTGAGGCTCTGAGTGAAGCGAGAACGCCGCTGGCAGACTTTTTCAGCATCCTGCAGGAGGAAATGAATCGTGCCCATCTACGAATATCAGTGTGAAAGCTGCACAGATAGGTTTGAAATCAAACAAAGTATGAAGGACGATGCCCTCACCGCCTGCCCGCGATGCGGGAAGCGCGTACAGCGCCTGATTTCATCGCCGGCCATCATGTTCAAAGGCAGCGGGTGGTATGTCACGGACTACTCCGACAAAATGAAGCCTTCCTCAGGCAATGAAGCACCAATAGCCACGACTGGGGAGAAGAAAGAGGCGGCGCCAAGTACGTCCGACCAGGCGACGTCTACGACTCCCTCTACTCCGACTGCTCCCTCCTCTTCCGTTCCGGCAAGCACCCCGTCGAGCACGGCCTCATCTCCCTCAAACACCACGACGACCGCACCGGCGTCTTCCACCACCAAGTAGCCAGTGGAGACGCGGCGCATTAGCGCTTAACTGCGGTCTTGGACGATGTTTTTTTCTTGGATGGGCTCTTGGCTGGGGCCTTATGTGTGACATGGGTAGAGGGTTTTTTGACGACGCTGGCCTTTGGTGTTGCGACATTCGCCGACTTCGCCAGCCTCCCTTGCGCTTTCGTTAGGCCATTTTGCAAGCTGGTGATCATGATCGACTTATCTTGATTCGCCTTGGAGAGATCGTTCACTTGCGTCTGTAGATCGTCTTTCACCTTCGCAATGGAGGCCAACTGGTTTTGCAACTGAGCATTTTCCATGGTTGCACTCTGAATCTCAGATTGGAGTTGTTCGATTTGTGTCTGGAGTGCTGGGGGCCAATAATCGCACCCGGATAGGCCCACCGAAACGAGCGTTATGGTGGCCACCGCAACAAGGTTACGCACCATCGCTGTTTGAGTCATCAGTATTCTCCTTTCAATGTGAAGCGGACGATCGTCTCTCTACGCCGAGAGACAGGCCATGCCCCGCCAACTGTGCCACGATGGCGCTCCGTTCGATCGCTCCCTCGCGAACGATTCGGATCGGACCCTGCAAATCAATGACGGTGGACGGCCGCCCGCCGGTGGTCGGTCCAGCGTCAACGATCAGATCGAGCGCGTGGCCAAGACTGAGCTGGACATCTTCGGCCGTCGTGGGAGGCGTCATGCCTTCACGATTTGCGCTGGTGCCGGTCACAGGCCCGACTCGACCTACCAGATCGACCAACGGCTGCCAGGCACTCAAACGAATGCCGACCGAGCCGGTCCCTGCCGTCACCGCATTGGAGAGGCCCGCCGCTGCGGGAAAGACGATTGTGAGAGGTCCAGGCCAAAAGGCGTTCATCAATACGGTAGCCGCTGGAGGAATACTTCGAACGAGCGGCTCCAACTGAGACCGTTCTCCGATCAGCAGAAGAATCGGTTTTCCCTCTGACCGGCCCTTGACCTGCCACAATCTGGCGAGCGCCTGTTCGTCGAACGGGGCCACCGCAAGCCCGTAGAAACTTTCCGTGGGCAGGGCGATAAGGCCGCTCTCTCCGAGCACCCGGCGCACCCGCTCAGCAAGCATCGACACGGTGGAAGCCGCATAACACTCGATCATTGCCATGGCAGGAACCATCAGCCCCATTCTGCGTTACGCATGACGTGCGAAGGCACGATGCGCAATATCCGTCCGATAGTGTGCGCCGTCAAATGCGATCGATTTCGTCACGCGATAGGCTTCCGCTTGTGCAACTTCCAGGGTCTTTCCGCGTCCTGTAATTCCCAACACCCGACCCCCCGCCGTCATCACCCCGGTGCCAGTCCGTGTCGTCCCTGCATGAAACACCAAGGTTGTCGCATCGGTCTTGATCGGCAATCCGTGAATCGCACGACCGGTCTGATAGGACGCTGGATAGCCTCCCGACGTCATGACGACACACACGGCGGTATCATTATGCCAGTCCACTGTCAGTTGGTCGAGCCGGTGTTCAATCACCGCCTCAATGACCTCCAACAAATCGGTCTTGAGTAACGGAAGCACAACTTGTGTTTCCGGATCCCCCATCCGAGCATTGAACTCCAGCACGTAAGGCGTCCCGTTCACAACCATGAGTCCGGCATACAAGACGCCCTGAAACGGACAGCCCATACGAGATAACGCTTCGACGGCTGGATAGAGGACTTGCCGGGTGACCTGCTCGCATAGCACCTCCGTACCGAGCGGCGCAGGACAATAGGCACCCATGCCTCCAGTATTGGGTCCCTTATCGCCATCCCCGACTCGTTTATGATCTTGCGCCGGCAACATCGGCGCCACCGTCAGGCCATCCGTGAAGGCCATGACTGTCAGTTCCTCGCCGTCTAAAAACTCCTCGATCAATACACGCTGACCGGCCAGACCATACACCGCATGCTCCATTGAATCACGAACCGCCTGCTTCGCCTCCTCACGGGTCGTCGCGACCACCACGCCCTTCCCTTGCGCCAGTCCATCAGCCTTTATCACCACCGGAACCTCATGGTGATCGAGATACGCCAGAGCCGAACCCACTCTGTCGAAGCTTTGCGCTTTCGCCGTGAGAATCTTCGCGCGGGTCATAATCTCTTTGGAAAAGACTTTGCTGGTTTCGATGCGGGCGGCACTCTTGGTCGGTCCGAATATTTTGAGTTTCGATTGACGAAACTCGTTGACAATACCTAACGCAAGCGGGGCCTCCGGCCCCACGATCGTCAGATCAATCTTTTCCGAGAGTACAAATGCTTTGAGCTCGGCAATGTCATCGGCTTTGACCGGAACACAGGTCGCGAGCGATTCGATCCCAGGATTGCCAGGCGCACAGTAGAGCATAGGCTTGCGAGGACTTTGCGCAAGTTTCCACACAATCGCGTGTTCACGTCCACCACTCCCGACAACGAGAATTTTCATGGGATAGCCTTCAGCGTGAAGTCATGCTTCAGAGGATGTTGACACGCCTTTCCAGTAAGGCCGCAGGTGAAGGTACAACCGGTGGGACATTGCTTTCTCACCCGCTTGCCCCTAGCTACAGAGCAGCTCCTTCCCGATGGGCTACGTTGAGGATTTTGCTGAGCTGAGAACGACGCTGGAGTAGTCGAGTCAACATCCGTTAGTGGCGGAAGTGGCGCATGCCCGTCATAATCATCGCCACGTTCTGCTCGTCTGCGGCTTTAATGATTTCGGCATCGCGAATCGAACCACCAGGCTGAATGACCGTGGTGATCCCCGCCTGAACGGCGGCATCCAAACCATCCCGGAAAGGAAAGAACGCGTCCGATGCCATCACACACCCCTTGATCGGCATCTGGGCTTTCATCACCGCAAGCTTCACGGAATCGACCCGACTCATCTGGCCGGCGCCGATCCCCACGGTTTGCCCAGGCTTCGCGTAGATAATGGCGTTCGACTTCACATGTTTACAGACCTTCCAGGCAAAGGCGCAGGCCGCATATTCCTCGTCCGTCGGTTTGCGTATAGTCGGCACATTGAGCGCTTTCACATCGGTCAAGACCCCGAGATCCCGATCTTGCACGATCAAGCCGCCCACCAATTTCTTGAGATCGAAGCCCGCCTGCTTCACCTTCGTCAGCGGCCCGACATCGAGTAACCGCAAATCCTTCTTCCGCTTCAATTCTGCAAGCGCATCGTCTGCAAAGCCTGGCGCAATCACGACTTCCACAAACGTAGAGGTAATTTCCTTCGCCGCAGCCAAATCCACGGGGCGATTGAACGCAATCACGCCGCCGAAGGCCGAGATGGGATCGGTCTCCCGGGCCTTCACGTACGCCTCGACCGGCGTTGCACCCAATGCCACTCCACAGGGATTATTGTGTTTGATAATGGCCACGGCGGTTTCGTCATACTCTTTGGCCAACTCGAGCGCCGAATTGGCATCGAGGAAATTGTTATACGACATCGCCTTGCCGTGCAGGATCTTTCCACGGGACACCGATGGCTCAGTCGAGTGGAGTTCTCGATAGAAGGCCCCTTGCTGATGCGGATTCTCTCCATAGCGAAGCATCTCTGCCCGTTCGAACTGCAACGACAATATTTTTGGAAATGGAATGTCACCCCCGTGAACTTGTTTTTCAAGATACCCGGCAATCAGACTGTCGTAGCGCGCCGTGTGTTGAAACACCTTCATCGCCAGCTCGCGACGTAACTCGCGCGAGACTGTCCCGGCCTTCGCCGCTTCGAGCACGCGCTGGTAGTCGTCCGGATCGACGATCACTAAAACGTCTTCATGGTTCTTGGCTGCCGAACGCAGCATCGATGGCCCGCCGATATCAATATTCTCAATAGCGTTTTCAAAGGAGCAATCGGGCTTTGCAATTGTCGCCTCGAACGGATAGAGATTCACCACGACGACGTCAATGGGTCCAATACCCTGCTGCGTCATCTGCTCCACATGCGCCGGCAGAGAACGACGTCCAAGCAAACCGCCATGAATCTTCGGATGCAGTGTTTTGACACGGCCGTCGAGAATTTCTGGTGAGCCGGTGTAGGCCGCCACATCGGTGACCATGACACCAGCTTCTCGCAGCGCTTTCGCTGTACCCCCGGTTGAAAGGATCTCGGCACCCAGAGCCTCAAGCCCTTTCGCCATCTCCACCACACCGGTTTTCTCCGACACGCTGATTAATGCCCGCTTGATGCCGGCCATACAGTACTCCTTGAAAGGCTGGAGAGAGATATTCCGTGACTCGGGGAGCGCGCGAAGAATAACAAATGACTACCCGCCTTACAAGAGGGATGTGGCATGCCCACGTAGCAAGTCGCTTACTGAAAAAATCCACTAGCCTGGAGAGGATTGCGGGTCGAGTTGAGGCTGAGCTGAGGATCTGACTCTCCTCACTCATCATGAGTCTTAGCCTCGACCTCAGCCTCATCTCGCGGCGATCACGGGAGAGAGGCCCACAATTCCTGTC
>JBDTPK010000052.1:0-10682 GCA_039932735.1 Nitrospirota bacterium | reverse complement strand
GAACAGATCACGTCCGCGCCTGGCAGCATCAGCCAGGTGCAGGAAGTGGCAGGTCAATTAATGTGGTACGCCAAGCGCAGCAGCGTGCCGGTCTTTATCATAGGGCATGTCACCAAAGAAGGCGCAATCGCCGGCCCGCGGCTGTTGGAGCATATCGTCGATACGGTGCTCTATTTCGAGGGGGACAAGGGCCACAGTTTTCGCATTCTCCGCGCAGTGAAGAATCGCTTTGGTTCGACCAACGAGATTGGCGTGTTCGAAATGAAAGACTCAGGGCTGGAGGAAGTGAGCAACCCCTCCGAGTTGTTTCTGGCGGAACGGTCTCAGCGCACGACGGGATCGGTGGTGGTATCGAGTCTGGAAGGATCACGGCCGATTCTGGTTGAACTCCAAGCATTGGTGTCGTCCACAAGTTATGCAATGCCGAAACGCATGGCGAACGGTGTGGAGCAGAATCGGGTTTCGCTCTTGCTCGCGGTCATGGAGAAACGGCTGGGGATGCATC
This sequence comes from Nitrospirota bacterium, assembly GCA_039932735.1. GTDB lineage: Bacteria > Nitrospirota > Nitrospiria > Nitrospirales > Nitrospiraceae > Palsa-1315. The sequence goes on along the minus strand of JBDTPK010000052.1, from coordinate 10,177 downwards.
TGTCCGGACAAGACGTCTACGTGAACGTCGTCGGTGGGATGCATATCGATGAGCCGGCCATTGATTTGGGGATCGTGGCGGCAGTGACATCGAGTTTGCGCGAGGTGCCGATTGAGCCGGGATTGTTGGTGTTGGGTGAAGTGGGGCTCGGCGGGGAAGTGCGTGCCATCAGTCAGGCCGAGATGAGGATTCGGGAAGCGGCAAAGATGGGGTTTACACGCTGTCTGTTGCCGGAACGGAACTTGGCCAAGCTGGATCCCGTCAATGGGATCGAATTGATTGGGATTAAGGAAGTAGGGGAGGCGCTCGATGTCGTATTGGCATGACGGCAAAGTGACAAGTGCTCAATTCAAAATGGTGGGGCGCCATCATGTTGCATGGATAATTTTGAATTGTACCTTTGCGCTCCTCGCAGGTTGTGCGCAGTTTGCACCGCACGAGGAAGTTCAGCTCAAGCAGGCGACAGTTGAAGAGCTGACGACGTTGCTGAGTCAGCGGGAGGAGGCGATTCAATCGATGAAGGGTCTCTTCAGTGCGAAGGTGCGTGGAGGGATCATTCCTATCGCGTCACGAGTGGAGGGATCCCTATACTATCGTCGTCCGAACGCCATGCGTCTGCGAGGGTTCACTGCGGTAGGGGGCGAACTCTTTGAATTTGTGCAGGTAGAGGGTCAATTCAGGTTACGACTACCGACGATAGGACGTATCATGTCCGGCAGTCTTTCCGACATGAACGAGATGGGAAAGCTTGCTCGCCCGTTTCAGTTGAGCGTGTGGGCGATGGGTGGCGTGTTGGGCACAAGCAAAGTTGCAAACGACGAGACCGTGACCCTTGTGGAGGAGGGAGACCGCTATCGGATGGAGGTGTCCGGTCCGTCTCCCAGCGGGGCGCGGGTTATGCGCCGCCGGCTGTGGTTCGAGCGGCAGTCATTGCAGGTCGTTCAGGAAGATCGGCTTACGGAGTCCGGTGCGGTGGAAGCGGCTATTCAGTATGAGGACTTCCGAACAATTGGCGAGGTGGAGGAGGTTTCAAATGATGGAGGTCGGCATTTGCTGAGGCCTTTTAAGATTTTCTTGAATGATGGGAAGGGGCAGGGAAGCGTGGATGTCAGGTTTCACGAGATGACTCCGAATCTGCCATTGACGGCTGCTGACCTTGCCCAGGTCTCGCTCCGATGAAAGTATTGGCAGTCGAAACGGCCACTTCGTGGCAGAGTGTGGCGATTCTCGATGGGTCGCGCGTCCTTTCCCGCTGTGATCAGGAGGCGGCCGGATCGCATGCCAAGCTGTTGCTGCCCACGATCGATCAGTTGTTTCGGGAGACGGGTCTGACGCTCAAACAGTTGGATGGTCTCGTCATGTCGATCGGTCCCGGGTCTTTTACAGGACTTCGCGTCGGCCTGGCCACGCTCCTCGGGTTCCGGACAATTAGTCAGCTCCCCTTGGCGGTGGTGCCGACATTAGAGGGTATGGCTTGGAATCTCAGAGGCACTTCTATGCTCCTCTGTCCTATTCTCAACAGCCGGCGTGGGGAACTCTACTGGGCGTTGTTTCGTTGGACCAGCGAGGATCGGTTGGAGCGAGTGATGCCGGAACAGGTGGGTACACCGATCATGCTGGGGAGCAGTCTCAGAGAACCAGTCCTCGTATTCGGCGAAGGGTGGACGGTCGAAGAGTCAGCCATCCATGCGTCGATGTCTCCATCCGTTATGGTGACCGAGGCATCGGACCCTTTCATGAAACCCTCGGCCGTTTCGATCGGGTTGGCAGGACTTGAGCGGCTCCGGCGAGGTGAGCATGCAGGAATCGGCATCAGTCCATTATATGTGCAGCGTACTGCAGCAGAATTAAAGTACGAGGAGTCCGGCGGCATTTCGCCTGTGACGCTGCGTCAGGAACGGGTTGCAAGAAAGGTGAGCGCTCGGTTGGCTACGGCTCGGGTTCCGCGAGGGAGAGGCAAGGGCGGGACGTGACACTGTCGCTTTCTTCTTACAGGATGCTCAAAAAGGCTGTTCAAGGCCGCAGCGAGTGAAGGGCCGAGGCGTACCCTCTGGGGCGCACGGTGCGACACAATAAGGAGCACCACGTTTGTGCGCCGAGTGGTGAGGCGGCCGGGTTCCTGTTGAGGGTCTGAACGATACGAGAACGAAGGTGGCGGGCTTTTTCAGATCCTGTCATAGGGGGAGTGGTGATGGGCGAATGGATTATTGAACCGGCAACCGTCGAGGCCCTACCGAATATTCTGCAGATCGAAGAAGCTTGCTTCTCGTCCCCCTGGACGAGCAAAATGTTGGAGGCAGAGCTGAGCGGCAATCCCTTCGCGCATTTTTTGTTAGCCAAGCAGGTGCCGCAGGTTTCAGATGGTTCTGTCTCAGTGATCGGGTATCTCTGTTTCTGGGTCGTCTTCGAGGAAGTACGGCTGATGAACCTGGCGGTTGTCGAGTCGATGCGGCGCAAAGGTATTGCTCGGGCTTTGGTCATGCAGGCTCTGGAGGCGGGGTTGGCTCAATCGGCAAGATGCGCCGTGCTTGAATTACGGGCATCAAACCATGCGGCGCATGCCCTCTACCGAAGTCAGGGGTTTCGTGACGTGGCGACCCGACCAACATACTATACCAATCCTATAGAGGATGCGTTGCTGATGGAATTGGACCCGATGGTGTCGGAGTCAGGTCCATTGACACAAGGAGTCGATCGCGAGGGAGAAAATATCACACCACTTCGGTAATCCTATCACCAGGAGGTGCGACATGCTGACAGACAGTATGATGGTGGAACGGCTGCGCCAATCTAACCGCGAATTCCGTGCATTGGAAGAGGCGCACCACCGTTTGGACATGGAATTGGTCCAATTACAGAAGCGCCACGTGCTGACTCCTGCCGAAGAACTGTCCTTGAAGCAGTTACAAAAAGAGAAGTTGGCGAAGAAAGACAAGATGGCCGAGCTGATTCGTGCCTGGCGAGACCACGAGCTGCAGGCCACTCCACAGTGAAAGGCCTTGTGGTGGGGACGGCATCAACCTGCACCTGGGACTGGAGTTATGGGATAGATGCTCAATCCTCTGGCCGCACATATCCAGACCGTCAAGAGGCGTCTGATCATCATTGGGGCCACGATTATGGTGGCCCTGATGGTGTGCTTCGCTTTTTCCGGCGAAATGGTTGCCTGGTTGAATCGTCCGTTTCCCAACCAGTTGGTGTTCTACGGACCGACGGAAGCGTTATTCGCCTCGATCAAAGTGTCGTTACTTGCGGCGATCCTGGCGAGTCTGCCGATGATCTTCTATCAGTGTTGGAAGTGTATTGAGCCGGCGCTGCTCCCCAAGGAGCAACGCTGGGGTATCCCGCTGTTTTTGCTGGCGGGAGTGCTCTTTGCCTTCGGGTTGATCTTTTGCAATTTGTTGATTCTCCCGCTGGTCATCGATTTCTTCGTCAGCTTCGGTATGGATCACGATGTCACTCCAGAATTGAGTGTCGGCACCTACATCGACTTCAACGTCAAATTTCTCTTGATATTCGGCTGTGCGTTCGAGCTGCCGTTGGTGCTCACCATCCTAGCGCGGGTCGGGGTGGTCTCGGCTCAGGCGTTAGCGAAGTATCGGAAATATGCAATTCTGGCTGCGTTGATCCTATCGGCTATCGTCACGCCTGATGCGACGCTCTTTACCATGCTCTTGATGGCCGTGCCCTTGATCGTGTTGTACGAGATCGGCATTCTTGGCGCACGTATCTTTGGACGGAAAGGTCCGACGGAAGTCGAGTTGCCGCTCGATCCGGATTTGCCCATAGGGCCAGCCGGGCAACGGGTCCGATAGCAGCTGTCAAGGTAAGGCGTAAGGGGATAGTGATAGATGATGATACAAGCGTGGATGATACGTACGATCCTTCTGCTGGGGATATGGAGCACAAGTGGGATATTGTGGGCTGCCACTCAGGCACCCTCGCCGACCCCGCCGGCGCCGCAGCAAGCCCCCAGCCATGTGGAAAGCCAGCCTCAATACGATTCCTCCGGTCCGCAGGCTGCGAGCATTCAGGCGTTCACGTCTGTCGGGAGCGACCTGGTCTATGCCGGCTCATTCGGTCTCGGTCTCTTTCGTAGCGAAGATCGCGGCACCAACTGGACGAAATCTGGCCAGGGCGTGACCGATCCATTTATTCTGACGCTCACGACGGGGAAAGACGGCGCCATCTATGTCGGAACATTTCGTGGCGGGGTCTTTCGCTCGCGCGATCGAGGGAAGAGTTGGCAAGCGATCAATAGCGGGCTCAAGCACCTGGAAATCAAAGCCCTTCTTGCAGTGAATGAGGGGGTGTATGCAGGAACGGCTGATGGAGTCTATCGGCTTTCCGCTGCCGACCGCTGGTCGGTGGTCACCACCGGTCTCGATGACATCCTCGTCCATGCATTGGCCCTCTCGTCCGATGGGACGCTGTTTGCCGGCACGTCAGGAAAAGGGATCTTACGATTCAAGGCTCAATCGGTCGGTTGGGTGCGCGAGCGGCAGGGACTCAAGGATCATGAAGGGATGACGGAGAACTTTATTCGTGTCTTGACGATCGATCCGGAAGGTGGCATCTATGCCGGCACGTTCGACGGTGGCGTCTTTTGGAGCGCCGATGGGGGCATTACATGGCAGCCTATCAGCCGGGCGCTCCCGAACGATTCGATTCGCGGGATTCTGTTCAATAGCCGGGGACTTTTTGTGGCGACAGGGCACGGCATTTTCAAAACGATCGACAAGGGGCGCCAGTGGGTAGCGCTCAATAAGGGGTTGACGAGTATGGCCATCCAAGTGTTGATCGAGTCCGGCGCCGGGGTACTTTATGTCGGTACGAGCGACGGGGCATTTCGAAGCGACGACGATGGATGGACGTGGAATTCTATCAATCAGGGCCTTGAGGGAGGGCAAGCCCCGGCGCCCTTCCATTTTCGTTAACCAAGAAAGGGTAGCGGACGATGTCAGAGCCGACAGCAAACACACGAGCCACCATTTCCGTTAGTAACAAGGGAGCCCAACTGGGAGAGATTGTTCTGAAGTTTTTTTACGATGTGGCCCCAGGTCATGTGAAGAACTTCACAAAATTGGTCCAGGAAGGTTTTTATAATGGCACGACGTTTCATCGGATTATTCCCGGTTTCATGATCCAAGGCGGTGATCCCAACAGCAAGAATCCTGACCGTGCGTCGCACGGCATGGGAGGGCCAGGACATCGGGTCAAGGCCGAGTTCAACAGCAAGCCGCACAAGCGCGGGGTGCTGTCGATGGCTCGCTCGAATGATCCTGACAGCGCCGGCTCGCAGTTTTTCATCTGCGTTGCGGATGCGAACTTTCTCGATTGGCAGTATACGGCATTCGGTGAGGTGGTCAGCGGGATGGACGTCGTGGACAAGGTGGTGAGCATGAAGCGGGACGGCCGAGACAATCCGCTCGAACGAGTCGAGATGACGGTCACGATCACGGAATAGCGTGAAAGGTAATACGTAAAAAGTGAGAGGCCCGAGAGGCATGATCCGGATCGTCGTCTCACGTCTCACGGTTCACGTTTTACGAGGCGCACTCTTGTGTGCCCTGCTCGTCGGATGCGCCATTCCTCTGATGCCCTATCGTTCGGTCTATGAAGATCCGGTCAATTATGTTCGTCTTGAGCGAGACGAGACGGTCTTGCCGGAGTGGCCTCCCAGCGCGCATTCGCATCCGAAGGCCATGCGTACGGAGGACGTGTCTCGCATCCTCGGCAGCATTTCGGTGAAAGAACATCGGGTCTGGTTACAGAAAAAGCTTCAGGGCGAGGCACCGCTGGTTCCGGCGTTTCGCCCTGAGGAAATCACGCTTTTGTCTCAGCAGATTGCAGAGGCCTTCGCCGAAGCCAAACCGGACGAACGCGTGACGTTTTATCTCAGCCAACCGCAAACGTCCGTTAAACGCATCATCACCACAGGCGGATTATATATCCATGGCACTGAGCTGCATTTTATTTTGGGGAATTGGCAGATCCTCTACGGCATTCCGGCCTATGGGATGATCTACGATCGGCGCTATCCCATGCGGCCGACGGCCGCCAAAGGATTCTACTTGTATTTCTATCCAGCTGAAGCAACCATCACACAGCGGCACAGTCTTTGGGACACGTTGTTGGCCAATACCACCGACGAACTCGTGATCGATTTGACGAAAACTGGCTCTGGTCCGCTTGCATCTCTAGCCGGGCGCTGAAATGTTCACCCGCGACATCCTCAACACCCGTGAAGCCGATCGTCTGCCGCGTCCTTCGTTTTTGGATTCAGGCGCTTCGCGCATGATCGTTCGAGCAAGGGCGAAGGCGGTCTTTCTCGGCATTCTTCAGGGGTGCTCTTCCGCTGCGTAGGGAGGTCTCAGCTCAGCGTGAAGAATCCCTTGTCACATTACAGACTTCGTGGATTTCATGTGGGTGATTCGGTAAGATGGGACACTCGCGAAGATAATGCGGTTTACCCACCGAGGATGATCGATTCAGGGAGCAGGAGTGGTTCGAACTCGTGTCGTTGTCGCGCTGATTGTCATTCTGCTGATCAGCGGCGGCGCGTTTCTCATGTTCTCGACGTACTTGACCGGAGATGATTACGTCAAAGATTTTTTCATCCAGCAGCTGGAACAGAGTATCGGGCGCAAGATCGCCGTTCACCGCATCAAGCTGGTCCTATTCCCTAGCATTCGATTAGAACTAACGCAGGTTGCGATTCACGATCGAAATCCCGATCACATCCTGTTATCGGCCAAGAAGATGGACTTGGTCTTGCGGTTTCTCCCGCTGCTGCGCAAGCAGGTGGTGGGGAAGCGCTTGCTCATCGAAGAGCCGACTCTCACGCTTCGGCGCGACCGAAGCGGGCACTGGAATTTGTTCGATCAAGTCGCTCAGGGTAAGGGGGCCGATCCGGATGCCATCGAGACGATCAGCCGGATTTTCCACATCCGTGAAGCGACGCTGGTGAACGGGACGTTGGTCGTCATCGATGATGCGTCTCTAGGCGGGGGGCGATCGATAAGGTTCGAGTCGGTGGAGGCGTCGCTGGTCGTGAAAGCAGAGCGAGGACGGGCGGATGTGCGCGTCTCTGCCGGCCATGCAGGCGGCAAGGGCCTCTTTCCTATTTCCCTAGCCGGGACAATCAGCACCGCCCAGCGGCAGATGTTGGCGATAGACGATTCCTCCAGTGTGCCGGTCACCCTCCAATTCGACGGCACCCTCGAAGCGAGCCAGCTCAACCTTCGGGAGGCGGCAGGGTTTTTCTGGTCCCGCCCGATTCCGGATCAGTTCCAAGCCGTCGTGAATATACACAGTCATATTCGGGCCGTGCCTGGCGTCGCGGGCTATGATGTCGTGTTATCTGATCTCTCCGCCAACCTTGAACAGTTGACACTCACAGGCCAAGCAAGCCTCTCAGGGCTGCTGACGCCTCAGCCCACATTTGCATTGACCGTTACGGCACTTCCGATCCAGTTGAGCCAGTTGCTCAAGACCGTGCCGGCTGAATGGGTGTATCCACAGCTGCCGGAGGTGATGAAGGATCGGGAGATTGACGGGATAGTGGAAATGGTCTCTGCGACTGTCACAGGATCATCGGTGGAGGGGACGCAGTTGTCATTGACGGGGGAATTTCGTGTGCGACAGGGGCAAGCCCTCATTGGAGAGAGTCGTGTCACTGCCAAGGATGTGGCAGCGGTAGTGATGGTCGAAGCCGGTCGTCTCAAGATTTTGAATCTCAGCGGACTCTATGGCACGATTCATATGAAAGAGAGCAAGGCGATGGTGTCATTTTTGGAGGCGGGGCCTTGGCTTGACATGGATATTGTCGGAACCATGAGGGCGACAGACTTGGTGAAGTTTCTCACAACGAGCGTCAAATCAGCGCAGCTGTCGCGTGTGTTGGCCGATTCACATGACGTCGAAGGTGATGCCGCTCTCATGTTTCGTATGGTCGGGCCGCTCAATCAACCAAACGGCGTGATCTTTGCCGGGGGAGAGATTACGGTTCAGCATGTCAGTCTGACCAATCCGGTGTTGCCCGAGCGGCTGACGGGGCTGGTGGGCCGCTTCAAGTTGTCCGATGGCGGGACGCTGTTCGATCAGGTAACGGGACAATTGGGCGATCTGGACGTGCAGATCAGTGGGAGCATCACGGGGGGCAGTGTCAGCGCGTTTCAGAACTTTCAGATTCGGATCAAGGGTGATGCGGACCACATGGCCAAGTTGCTGCCTTCACAAGCCATTCCAGCCAGGACGTTCGAAGGCCTACTCAATGGTGCCGTGGTTTTAACCGGGTCGACCCTCTCGCCTCATCTGCGAGGTGAGCTTGTCCTGACCGAATCGAAAGTCACGTTTCCAGGGCTGATCGAGAAGCCGATTGGTGCTCAGGCGACGTTGGAGTTTGAGGGCATGATTCCTCAGGGATCTGGGGCTTTGCTCGATAAGGTTGAGTTGATCGTGCCGCCCATCCGATTGCCGGTGAAAGGCAAGATCCAATTCGGTGAGCGGTTCTCCATTGATGCGGCCCTTTCGACCGGCACGCTGTCGTTGTCCCGCGTGCCGGAATGGATTGCGAAGGGAGGGCTTGAGGCGGGGAATATGGAATTATCGCTCGACATGAAAGGCAAGGGTTTCGATTGGAAAACCTGGAAGACCACCGGATGGTTCGCGTTGAATAACGGTCTGATGAGCGCAAAGGGAGTCGAAGGACCGATCCAGGACTTGTATCTGCGGGTCCGGTTTTTGAATAATGGCGCGGACATCAAGCGGTTGTCGTTCCGCCTGCGTGATAGCGACGTGGCGTTGGAAGGGACGGTTCTGAACTGGACGGCAACACCGACGATTACTGCCAAGATTGAGTCCAATCAGATGGATCTCGACCTCCTGATTCCGAAAGGACACCGGTCACCGATCCGAGATTTTCTAGAAACCCTTGCTGCCACGAGCAAGACTCAAGCCACCGTGTCGATCGCACGCGGCCGTTATAAGCATCTCAAGTTTGGGAGTCTTTCCGCTCGGATCACGATTCAAGACGGCGTGCTCGATGTGGACCGTGCGTCCGGCCAATCGACCAATGGAGAAGTCGCCGGACGTATGGTGGTGCAACTGCCGCGTATGCAACCGGCCGATGCTGAGCTCTCGGTCCGGGCAACGGGCGTATTGGTGGAAGAGGTGTTGAAATTATTTGGTCCAAAAGCAGGGGCATTCACAGGGGAAGCTCGAGTGACGGGGACAATCCGTGGTCATGGGAGGAACCCGCATGGGCTGTATCCCACGTTGAACGGCAAGGTGGACGTCCTGCTTGAACGCGGACGCATCTTCAAATCGCAGGAACGGGCGGTTTGGAAAATTATCAGTATTTTGAATCTTCCAGCCGTCCTCCAAGGGAAGGTGGATTTGGAGAAGGATGGGTTGCCCTATAACAAGATTTCAGCAACGGTGCACGCGCGGAACGGACTTTTTGAGACTGAAAACCTGATCATCGATACTCCGATCGTCAAGATTACTGCGGCCGGTAACTATGATCTGCCGACGAATCAAGTCGATATGGTCTGGGCCGTCAGTCCGTTCGGGTCCTATTCGCAATTCCTGAAAACGATTCCACTCTTCGGGCGGATCTTTGCTGGTGATCGCAAGGGTCTTGCCACTGCGCTGTTCTCAGTAAAAGGGTCGATCGAGGATCCTGAGGTGACGTACCTGCCGATGAAGTCGTTCGCCACCGGCGTGACAGGCCTGGCAGAACTTGCCTTCGACATTTTGAAAAATACGGTCATGTTGCCGATCGATCTGATAACGCCTGATGGGGAAAAAGATACCGTCAAGGACACCATGCCCGTGCCTGAACCGGTTCCCTCCTTACCTTGACCGACCTCCCCCCCCGTGCTAAATTCCGACCAGCATTCACTATGGCGTTACCTACTCCGAACTCTCAACGTGCCACGGTCTTCATCGCTGCCAGCGAGACAGACTCCAATCTCTATTACGCCACGAAGTTTATGGCGCCGGACCCCTTTATCTATTTGGAAATTAAAGGAGAGCGGATTTTGGTGATGAGCGACCTGGAAATGGATCGGGCGAAGAGCCAATCATCCGTTGATCGGGTGCTCTCATACTCAGAGGTGGAAAGCCGAGCCAAGACGCAAGGCATTGCCGAGCCAGGCACGGTCGAGGTGGT
>JBDTPK010000051.1:0-10725 GCA_039932735.1 Nitrospirota bacterium | reverse complement strand
GAGGAGCGGAGCGACACCACGCCGCGTTGAAATTCGTGCTCTATACCTTGCTTGGTAGCGTCTTCATGTTGGTGGGCATTGCCCTCCTTGACATCAATTATCACCAGTGGGCGACCCTGCGCCATATGGAACCGACCTACTCGTTTGACTTATTGGAACTGCTGTCCGTTCCGATCCCGCTCAGCCAACAAATCCTCATTTTCTGGCTGTTGTTTCTCGGCTTCGCATTCAAGGCGCCGGTGTTTCCCTTCCACACGTGGCTTCCAGACGCACTTCTCGAAGGGCCGATCGGCATGGCGGTGGTGCTGGCAGGGCTGAAGCTCGGGACATTCGGTTTCATCCGGTTTAGCATTCCGTTGCTCCCGGACGCATCGAAAAGCCAGACCGTCGTCTCGGTCATCATGGCGCTGGGGCTGGCGGCGATTCTCTATGGGGCAATTATGGCGTTGGTCCAGCAAGATTTTCGCCGGCTCCTCGCGTTCAGCAGCATCAGTCACCTTGGGTTCGTGGTGATCGGCCTCTTCGCTCTCAACTTCCAGGGGCTTCAAGGCAGCCTGCTCACCATGATCAACTTGGGATTCAGCACGGCGGGATTATTCTTTATCGCGGGATTTCTCTACTCACGGCAGCAGAACACCCAGCTGGGCTCATTCGGCGGCATGGCCAAACAGACCCCCGTTCTTGCAAGTTTTTTCTTGTTCATTGGGCTGGCGTCGATCGGCGTGCCTGGTACCAGCGGTTTCGTCGGTGAGTTTCTCATCCTCTTGGGAACGTTCAAGGCCAATTGGCTGTATGGTGGGATTGCGGTCACCGGCGTCATCTTCGGCGCGGCCTATTTTCTCTGGTACTACGAGCGGTCGATGCTGGGTCCGCTCGGCAAAGCTGTGAAGGATTCCATCAGCGATCTGCATCCCCGTGAAATATTTATCGCGACGGCCTTGTCGGTGATGATCCTCTGGATCGGTCTATATCCCGCGCCCTTCTTAAGAATGATGAACGGATCGGTGCAGGCATTGGTGGATCGACTGGAACACGGGACCGTGGCGTCGATTGAGCCCAAACAGCCGGTAAGGGTGGATTAATTCGTATGGCTGACTCACTGCTCTATATCTTGTTTGCTCCATTCGTGGGTGCCATTGCCCTGATCTTCGTCTCCAACCGGCAAGCGATGCTTGTACGAGGGATTGCGGCGGGATCGGCCCTTGTCTCCTTGCTCGCCTCGCTCTATCTCTTCTACGCCTACGATCACGTAAAGGGGGGTTTCCAATTCGTCCAGCGATTCGAATGGTCCCGCCAACTGGGCATCTCGCTCCACCTCGGAGTAGATGGGATCGGCACCCCGCTGGTGTTGGCGTCGAGCATCTTGTTGTTCGCAGGCATTTTCGTGTCCTGGCACGTCAAGGATCGAATGAAAGAGTTCTATATCTGGCTGCTCATCCTCGCGGCCGCTACGATCGGCGTGTTCATGTCGTTGGACCTATTCTTCCTCTTCTTCTTCTATGAAATGTCCGTCATCCCCATGTATCTCTTGTTGGGCATGTGGGGAAGCCACACGAAAACATACAACGAGATGACGGATACGGCAGGCCTCAAACTGCGTGATTCAGTCGGGTTCATCTTCAACTTCGGGTCCAACAGTAAAGAATATGCCGCGATGAAGCTGGTCCTCTTCCTCTCGGCCTTTGCCGTCGCGGCCTTAATGGGTATTTTGCTGATTTATAAGTATTCGGGGCTCAATACTTTCGACATTCTGGTGCTGCGCGAACAGGCCAAGTTGATGAACATTCCAGTCTTGGGCACCACATTGGACAAGATCATTTGGATCCTGATTTTTTTCGGCTTTGCCTCAATCGCGCCGTTGTGGCCGCTGCACTCCTGGTCTCCTGTGGGCCATGCAGCCGCGCCGGCCGCCACGAGCATGTTGCACGCCGGCGTGTTGATGAAGCTCGGCCATTTTTCTATCATCCGGGTGGCCTTCGAGATTCTCCCGGAGACCACGAGAGAGCTCATGCCCATCGCGGCAGTACTCTGCATGTTCAGTATCGTGTACGGTGGGTTGGTGGCGTTCTACGCCAAGGACACCAAGTACGTCATCGGGTATTCCAGTTCCAGCCACATGGGTTATGTCTTTTTAGGCATGGCCGCCCTGGACTACATCAGCTTGACCGGCGCGGTGATGTATATGTTTGCCCACGCCATGGCCACGGGCATGCTCTTCGCCATGGCCGGGTGGGTGTACGATCAGACGCACACCCGCGACATTCCCTCACTCGGTGGGCTTTCGAATCGCATGCCGTTCATTTCAGGCTGTTTCGTCATTGCTTGCATGGCTTCGATCGGCGTGCCCGGCACGGTGAATTTCATCGCCGAAGTCATGATCATTGTCGGCAGTTGGAACAAGTATCCTCTACAAGTCATTGTGGCCGTGGTCGGCATCGTCTTGACCTTGGCATACTTGTTCAAGATGATGCGCGGGCTTTTCTTCGGACCTATGGACCAGAAGTACAGTCATGCGCACGATGCTGTCTCTTTCGCCGATCGTCTTCCGCTCTTGATCATGATCACGGTCAGCGTCGGGTTCTTTTTCTTTCCCATGCACCTCTATAACGTGGTGCGATCGGGCGTCGATCCCTTGATTGCGAAGATCATTCGCGTCGTGCCGGTTGCCTCGCAAGAGCGTGAACCGTTAGGTGTGGAACGTGACGCGCGGGCCGATTCTTCCCCGCAGAACTTGGCAGCGCTCCCTGGTGACGTGTCGTCCCTCATGCCTGGCGCCTCACGGAGCGATCAATGACCTTCGAACTCACGATGTCTCCCTCCGATCTCCTGCTGTTCTTGCCGGAAATCCTGATCACATCCTGGCTCTGTTTTATCCTGATCATTGACTTCTCGTTCCCTCGGCTGCCCAACGAGCAATTGGCCTATTTCAGCATCTCCGGGCTCGTCTGTACCCTCGGTTGCCTGGCCTGGTTCGATATTGCCGGGATCACCGGGGCCCTCTTCGGGAACATGTTTGTTCTCGACCGGATGGCCCTGTTCTTCAAAATGTTGATCGTCGGATCGGCGATCCTCATCATTCTGGTCTCCATCGATTACATCCATCGATTCAAGGTCTTCCGCGGAGAATATTATTTCTTGATCGTGATGGCGACCCTCGGGATGATGTTTATGGCTTCGGCGAACGACCTGCTGTCGCTCTTCGTCACCCTGGAATTTTCCTCCCTTGGCTTCTATGTTCTCATCGCCTATCTCCGTGAGGATATTGCCTCGAACGAAGCGGGTATCAAGTTTTTCATCCTGGGGATTTTCGCCGCCGCGCTCCTCGCCTATGGCATCAGTTTGGTCTATGGAGAAACTGGCAAGCTGGTGTTTTCCGACATGAAAATGGCGCAGGTCACACCGGGTTTGGCCATCGGTTTCCTGCTGATTTTTGCCGCATTAGGATTCAAGATCGGCGCCGTACCCTTTCACTCGTGGATTCCAGACACCTATCACGGTTCACCGACGCCGGTGACGGCATTCCTCTCGATCGCACCGAAGGTCGCGGCGCTTGCCATTCTCCTGAGAATGTTCCTCGTCGCCTTGGCGACATTTAAGCCGATCTGGGTCCTATTACTTGTTGCTGTCTCTGTCTTATCCATGACGTACGGCAACATCGTGGCCATCGCCCAAAAAAATATCAAACGACTCCTGGCCTATTCCGGCATTGCCCAGATCGGCAACGTGCTAATCGGTCTCGCAACCGGTACGAAGATGGGCAGCGACGCGATGCTGTTCTACCTCCTGACCTATCTGTTCGCCAATCTCGGTGCCTTTGCTATTGTCATTGCCGTTAGCGAAGCTATCGGCAGCGAGGAAATCGACGACTATAGCGGCTTGGGCCGCCGGTCGCCTTTTCTCGCCTTTTCAATGCTGATTTTTCTCTTGTCGTTGGCCGGGGTGCCCCCGCTGGCCGGCTTCATCGGCAAACTCTACATCTTTATTGCGGCCATCAAGGAAGGTCTCTACGTGCTCATCACTGTTGGGCTCATCAACATCGTTATTTCCATGTACTACTACCTCATCGTCGTGAAGAAGATGTATGTCAACGAACCCCGTGATCGATCACCGCTTAAGATTTCTGGCCCGATCAAAGTAGTCGTCTACATCTGTCTCGCCGGCACCCTCGCGATCGGCATCTATCCCCAACCAGTCACCGACTGGGTTGTCTCGGCCATCTTGGTATTTTCAAATGTGTCTGATCCAACCGCATCCCTTCCTATTCCTCCTGCCGTCATCCCCTTCGGTGGCTGATACCCATCGATTCATCACGGTGTGTCATACCCGCATAGAGACGCGAAACGAGAAGGGGTCTTCGGAAACGTAAAGTCTGGAGGCATGTTCCTACCGTACAGCGGAGAGTTGAACGGTGAGACGGCCTGCCGCCCCTACCCACGCGTGCAGCACAACGTCACGCATCGCGCGGATTACCCCCTTCACCGGGAACGGCTTCCAGCGCCCAATGAGCAAAATTTCTTGCAGGGTCTTCAGGGGAGGATATACGCGCACACTTTGACGTTCTGATCAGTATCTCCACACGCCCGTGCATGTTGAACCATGGAATCTGTCACGCAGGAACAACTGATCGACGACCTGCTCGTCTTTTCTCGTATGGGCCGCCAGGACATGCTCTACACGACGGTCAACTTGGACCAACTCATCAAGGACGTCCTTCATGATTTACGTCTTGACTTGCAAGGGCGGGCAATCTCCTGGACAATGCACCCATTACCCAACCTGTTGGGAGATCCGGCCATGTTGCGCCAAGTGTTCTTCAGTCTGGCCTTCTATGCGATCAAGTTCACCGCAACCAGGCCAGAAGCCAAGATCGAAATCGGTGTTGCCTAAGGCAGCCCCAGTGACGTTGAGATCTTCGTGCGCGATAATGGAGTAGGATTCGACATGCAGTATGTCAATAAGTTATGCGGTGTGTTTCAACGCCTCCATCGGAACGACGAGTTTGAAGGCACCGGCATTGGTCTCGCCAACGTACGTCGACTCATCCATCGGCATGGTGGACGGACCTGGGCCGAAGGTGCATTGGGCCAAGGAGCCACCTTCTACTTTTCGCTCCCCCTTGCGAGGTGTCTCTGATTACCACGGCCAAGCCCATCCTGCTGACTGAAGATAACCCTCGTGACGCTGAGCTGACGCTGGCCGCCATGGCAGACCACCACATCGCCGACAAAGTGGTGGTCTGCCATGACGGAGCCGAAGCCCTCGACTACCTCTATTGCCGCGGAATCTTTGCCGCCAGGCAGCAGGGTAATCCCGTCGTCGTGTTTCTGGATCTCAAGATGCCCAAAATCGACGGGCTCGAAGTATTGAGAATGATTAAGAACGACGTGAAGCTGAGATCAATCCCCGTCGTCATGCTGACGTCCTCGCGCGAGGAGCGTGATTTGGCCCAATGCTACGCGTTGGGTGCCAACGCCTATGTGGTGAAGCCGGTGGAATTTCAACAGTTCATTCTGGCCGTGAAAGAGCTGAGTGTGTTTTGGGGCGTGATCAATGAACCTCCACCAGAAGGTTTTGACCGATACGGTCACATTCCTGCGAGTGTCTAGTGAAGGCCCTGCTGCCGCACGACGTGTGACGCCACGGCAGTATGGTGGCGTGTCGGTCACCCGAGGAGCGGCCGAGGATCCACGAGGCTGGACTTGGCAGGAAAGGCGTTGAGCCGACTCGTGCCGAACCCTCGGGAGTTCAGTTCGGTCAGTCGATAGGACTCGTTACCCCTGACGTGCTCACCCCCCAAGACAGTGATCGCAGCCGATGCCTGTTCCCCTCCATTAATTTGACGCTACAGATAGGCTCCCTCTATACTCGATGTTGACGATGGTACGAGACAACAGCTTTTACCGGTCTCTCTCTTTGACCTCTGTTGCCTGGGTTCTCCTGGGTATCATCTTCGTCATGCTCAGTGGCCCTCCGGCGACGATAGGTCAGACCCTTACGGGTGATCGACTCGGTGACGGTTTATCCATTTCAGTCTGGGATCCTCACGCGCAGTGCCCCGGCGTTGCGCCGTTGATTGCCGTCGAGATCGACCCCGATCGCTATCGCTTTGCCGTGCATTACTACCAGCAAGACGGCCTCTCGGAGCCGCCCGATATTCGCCAATGGCAAGAACGAACCGGCCACGATCTGGTCTTCAATGCCGGGCTCTTCCGTGAGAATTATGCGTATCTTGGGCTGCTCTATGGAAACGGCCTTTCGCTGGGGAGCAAGCGGCACACGACCTGGCGTGGACTGTTTGCGGCAGAACCGGCGGCGGATCGTTCATCACGACGCGCGCGGGTGTTGGACTTGACCTTCGATACCTTTGACGAGCAGCACGTCCCCTATCGAGAAGTCGCGCAATCGCTCATGCTCCTCGACCGGACCGGAAAAATCCGTGTGCGCCAAACCGGAAAACACGCCCATCAGACTCTCGTCGGAGAACAAGGCGATGGGCACCTTCTCGTCCTCAAGACCACGGAGTCGGTGTCACTCTATGCCCTTGGGGAATGTCTGCGGGACGCCTTTCCCTCTCTACGTCAGGTTATGGCCATGGACGGAGGATCCTCCTCCGACGTTGCCGTCCGCCCCTCGCTTCAGCAAGTCACGTCGAAGCTGGCGGGGGTGCACAGTTGGATACCCCTGTTGGATGACGGTCTGGCAATCCACATTGGGCTGCCAGCCGTGATCGGGATCAGCCCGCGCTGAGAATAGACTGGCGCTAAGACCACACACAAGTGACGGTGTTGAGAGGGTGGAGGTTGAGAGAAGATGAGACTGTTCGATCTCAGCCTTGATCTGAACCTTGCTCTTCAGGAAAGCGACAGACTCTTTTAGCGGGGGCTAGATTCAACCGGAAAACCGGCTGCAAGCCAGGCATTCATGCTGCCGGTGACGTTGTAGACATGGCGGTAGCCCAAATCGGCCAGTGTTTCTGCCGCGATGTTGCTTCGATGGCCGGACTGGCAATAGACCACCAGATGATCGTCCAGCTGGGCTCCGATTTCACGATGCCGAGCCTGAATGTCTCTAAAGTCGATGTTCATGTCAGTTCCGGGAATGAATCCTGCCGCATGCTCTTCCGGAGAACGAACATCGATTAAGACGAAACCCTTCTGCGGCATTGAAGGAACCTTGCTCAAACCGGAACGCAACTGTTGGACGGAGAGCAAATAGGAATGATGCGCTGACACACCGCTGATCGAGATCGCAGACAGCAGCAACAGACCGACAACAGTTATGGCAATCCGTTTGGTCATAGTTGGCCTCCTCACAACAGGCAGTGTGATAAATCGTTCGTCTGGAATCACTCTCATGAGTATCTATGATAGGAAATGCAAGAATATCTGGTCAAGCCTCGCCGTCTTCCTTGTCCTCACTTTGGCCGGTTGTGGCGAAGGGGCAAAACTGCTTCAGGAACGAGAAGACGGAGGCATCGTCGCGTATCCCTTCACGGGAGAGCAGGGAGAGATGCTCTCCTCCTTTCGCACAGACGCCCTTGCCCTCATGAAGGAGAAATGCGGTGGACCCTATACGATTGTGCGCGAGGGGGAAACGAAAGGGCGAACTCGTATAGTCAGCCCGGTGCCAGGCTCAGAGGAAATCGTGCGGGAGCGCCGGTGGGGCATGCAGTTTCAGTGCAAATAGAGAGGGGCGTTCCGAGAATCTAGCAGGCTGTTCAAAAGGCCGTTCAGCAAGGCCGCAGCGAGTGAAGGGCCGAGGCGTACCTTTAGGGTATGTTGAGGGTCTGAACGATGCGAGAACAACGCTGGCGGGATTTTTCAAGAGCCTGTGCTATGGGTGGGTTGGTTGCGCGTTAGTCAAATCATCGATGGTCAGCAGGCTGACTAGTGTGAGTCCCTCAGCTTCAACATTGCGCCGCCCATCCTGCTCCTTCCGATCGATGATCACCAAGGCATGGGTCACAGTCAAACCGGCTCCCCTGGCAGCCGCGACAGCCTTCAGAAGCGAGCCGCCGCTTGTGAGCACATCGTCCACGATCACGGCTCGATCCCCTGGTTGAAACAATCCTTCAATGAGTTTTCCGAGTCCATGATCTTTCGCCTGCTTCCGCACCACGAAAGTCCGCCATATTCTTGGTGGCTGGGCCACAAACGCAAAATCCGAAATGCTGGTGGCAATGGATATTGCTCCGATTTCCAGCCCGCCAAGACAGTCGAGTTCGACCGGCCGCAGCGATTCATACGCGAGGAGGGCTACAAGACGGCGCGATCTTGGATGCGCCATCAAAGACCGGCAATCGACGTAGAAGGGACTCTTTAAGCCGGACGCGAGTGTGAACCCTGTCGCGGGGTCCCACTTGAACGAGTGGGTCTCATGAAAGGCGTTCGCTAATTTAGCTTTGAGGGACAGCATCCTATTACTCAGGTTTTTCTCTGCAATGAGGCCGCCCATTGTATCCGTGGTGAGGATCAAAATGAATCCTCAATCCACAAATTCCCTTACCTTGTCGCGCAAATACATCGCGCGATCCTATTCCGGAAAGGCCTGCCAGAAGTTCGCAGCGATCGAATAGGCGTGGATGTCTAGATCGCACGCTGCGCGGGCTGTTCAACCATGCCCATGAATCTTGGCGAATGGAGAAGACCCTCCGCTGGCTTTCTCTAAGATGGATTTGGTACGTGCTGAGTGATGTCATCCCTGTCAGGGCGTTCAGACTAGCCTCCCGTTTAGGGCTTGTAATCCGTGTGTTCGGAGGGTTTGCCCCCATGCGAGAACTGATGCGTGAACACGATCACCTTCCAGATCTGCTCTTCCGAGAGGAACGACTTCCAGGCCTTCATTGTCGTCTTTGGAACCCCTTCCGCCACTCGCCAGAACCAGTAGCTGTCTGAGAAACGGCTGGTGTTTTTCTGGTCACGAAGCCCTTCCCCACTTTTCACCGGTTGCCCGTCCTTATGGCAACTGCGGCAGCCCTCTGTGCGGTAAATCTGCCTTCCCTCCTCGATGACCTTAGTATCCGTCCACCAGCCAGCCGGCATATGTTTGCCGGCATAATCGGCCGGAACCTGACTTAATGTCATGAGTTCCCCAGGGTCAGCCATCTCTGGATTCTTCGCACACCGGAATCCGCTGTTGAAGTTCCGGTACGCCGGTGACTCATAGCTGGGGGATAACGGTATGTTGAAGTCCCGGCGCGCGGATCGCAGGTTCTCCGGAGCGAAGTCCCACGAGCCGCCCCGCAACACTCTGTATTTACCATTCTCCGGTCCCTTCGGGTTCCGCGACGGGCTGGTCGCGTAATAGTCCGGGTCATACCAGTCGCTCACCCATTCCCAGACATTCCCGGCCATGTCATAGATTCCATAGGGACTCTTGCCGTCCTCCAACTTCCCCACCGGCGCCAATGCCTCATGGTTGTTCCAGTCTTTTTTACCATAGTTCGCACGGAGCCGCGTCGGAGTATCATTGCCCCACGGATATATCTTCCCATCCGTTCCTCGTGCCGCCTTCTCCCATTCCGCTTCCGTCGGCAGCCGCTTGCCGGCCCACTCGCAATAGTTGCTCGCATCCGACCAATCGACATTCACGACCGGGCGCTTCTGATGGGGTGGTTCGTCCATGGTTGTCCACTTCGGCGGCCCAATAAATCCCGTGGCGTCCAGAAACTTCGCATACTGCCCGACCGTCACTTCATATATATCGAGGTAATAGGCATCGAGAGAGACCTGATGGATGGGCTTTTCATCGTCACCACCGTCGTTGCTCCCCATGGTAAATTCCCCCGCTGGCACAAGCACCATCGGTGCCCCATCTTCACCGGTGATCTTCTGCTCCTGCGCCTGCGCCGGGCCTGCGGCCCACGCGACGAATGACACGGCCATCAACAGGCCAAGAAAATACAACGCCACTCGCCCCCTCTGCCTCATCCCCATGCCACTCCTCCATGCCGTATAGCCAGGGTCAACCCAGTTAAACACGCTTGCTGTCATCCTCAACGCTTCAAGCTTCCCGACGGCCTCCCTTCGGCACATATTTTGAGTGAGGCCGTAGGTGTGGTGGGCCATATGGACTGCGACACTTTCCTGTTGGATGCGTTGTTGTCGCTGCTTCACCATGACTCTGTTGAGGAAAATCGTTTCACCTGCTCCGTCAAGATGTTCGCGACAAGCTTCAGGTCGAACGGCCAGGCGTAACGGAGTTCGACCCCGGGATACTGCGGTCGCAGATGGTCGAGGATTTCGGGAATCTCAACCTCTGAGTGAGAACCGCCAGGCGTAAGCATCGTCGTAGTTACGGTTATGTGGGTTGCACCCTTCTTGATCAATTCTTCTACCGACTCTTCCAAGGTCGGCGCACAGAACTCGTTGTAGGCGACGGCAAAGAGAACGTCTCCAAGATTCGCCCGCAACTGATCCGCCACTGCTTCAAGCCCTGATTGATAGGGGTCCGTTTCCGGCGTCCTTGGCCAATGGCGGATTTTTGTGTCCAAGTCATGTTCTTCTGCCGACATCGGTGTGCCCGCCGCCCGCCGCTGTCCTTCCAGCCGTTTTAGTTTCGTGACGAGTTCAGACGGGCATCCCTTGGGAATGCCCCCGTGTCCCACAAGAATCACTCCTCGTATAACAGTCGCCATCCGCACACTCCTTTCATCAGAAATGAAGACTTACACATGATTGCGCAACATGAGTTCCTTCGGATGTGGATTGAGATAGACCTGATCAC
>JBDTPK010000050.1:0-10843 GCA_039932735.1 Nitrospirota bacterium | reverse complement strand
CGCGGCCTCAGAAGGCCCTTGCCCGGGTTACTGGCACGTCTCGGCGTGCCAGTGGGTGGGCGGGTGAGAAAAGAGACTTTTTCAGCATCCTGCTAGTAGGCCCAGTGCCATTCGATCATGATCCGCCATCAGGGATCTGCTGCCGTTGCGTCTCTTCACATCCATCAGCAATCCATCATAGGCCATAGGCTGTTTGCTCATCCCTCCTTCCAGCGATCAGCCAGTTACGAGACACGTTGAAGACTGCCACGGGTGCTTTCCCACGGGGAAACGGGTATTCTTCCGCGGCTCATAAGAGACCATCATGCAAACCACTCCACGCTGGATCCCGCTGCCGCTCTATACGCAAGTGCTCATCGCCGTAGCCTGCGGTGCGTTACTGGGAGCCATCTTCGGTCAGGAGCCCTATATGGGCGGCCTGCGCAACGAGCATCTGGGTTGGCTCGGCATGCTCGTCGTCACGCTGCTCAAGACGCTTGCCATCCCCCTCATCTTCTTCGCGATCCTCGATGCACTCATCCGCACCAGTCTTCCGCTACGCCAGGGTGGTAAGCTGTTGCTGATCTGCCTCGTGAACGTCACCGTCGCCATGGCGATCGGCCTTGTGATTATGAATACCTGGCAGCCGGGCCTGGTCTGGTATGGCCATGTCGACGAGTTACTGCACGTCGTGCCAGGCTCCACCTCATCAGCTGCCAACCGTGGGACCTTGCAAACCGGGGCGCAGAGCCCGCTCGAGTCCCTCGCGTCCTATATTCCCCGGGCCATCATGACGCCATTTTCGAGCAACAATGTCATCGGCGTCGTCCTCCTTGCCTTGGTCATCGGTGCCACGCTTCGCCGTCTGCGAGGCGGGGCCGGCCACAGTAGCGGGGCGGTCCATGCGCTTGTGCGAATCATCGAGCGCGGCTATCAACTGCTCGTGCAGATACTCGGGTGGATCATTCTTGCGGTGCCGCTCGCCGTCTTCGGCGTCGTTGCGCAAGTTGTCGGTAAGGCGGGCGTCGGCGTGTTCACCGTCCTCTGGATCTTTCTCGCCGCCATGCTCCTGGGGCTTGCCATTCACGCACTGGTCTACTATCCACTCGTCGCCTGGTTGGTGGGCAAGAAGTCGCCGAAGATCTATTTGGGGCAGGGGGCCGACGCGATCATGACCGCCATGTCGTGTAACAGCAGCCTCGCCACTGTGCCGGTTACACTCCGGTGCCTCGAACGCATGCACATCTCGCCTCAATCGGCGCGCCTTGCCGCCTGCGTCGGCACCAACCTCAACAACGATGGCATCACCCTCTATGAAGCAATGGCCGCGCTCTTTCTCGCGCAAGCGCTGGGCTTCGAACTGCCGATGGCGAGTCAGGTGCTGATCGTCGTCGCGTCGATTATCGCGGGGGCCGGCGTGGCCGGCATTCCGGAAGCCGGGTTGATCGTGTTGCCGCTCGTTCTGTCAGCCGCGGGCCTGCCGGATCACGTCATCGTGGCGGCCATTCCACTCATCCTGACGGTGGATTGGATAATCGCGAGGGCTCGTTCTGGCGTGAACGTCATGAGCGACATGCTCGTCGCCATTCTCCTCGACGCCGGGCAGGTCGCACCCGCCACTGAGCCGGGTGCGACTCCGCACCAATCTGAAGCCAAGAATCCCACGGAGCCGCAGAGATTATGAAGCGCGTACTGGTTTCTCTGGTTGATTTTTCTGTCTGGCAACAGAACAGACCAGATAGACCAGAAAGAAGTCTATCCGGTGCGCAGGTCTGTCTGGCTTCTCCCGTTCGTCGAATCAAGCAAACGAGACAAACTGAATAAACTAGAGCCTGTTAACACTCATGGCTCGTGGGGCTCAACGACCAAGTGCACCATGTTGGGGAGAACATGGTGTAGGGGAAAAATCCCCACGCCGTGGACGTGGAGTAGTGAAGCGCGCACTCATTCGCAGACCGACCTGCAGTTCAAGGCGAACTGGGAGCAAACTGGCAGCTACGTTGGCGACTTGGTCGCGCTGCGCGCCACACTGCGCGAATACGAAGTGCCGGTGGAAAATCTGGCTAAGGTTTGGGCTGAAGCGACCCTCCCGGATGGCTCGACTGAAACGATGACATTCGTAGGGGTGAATCCGGGGCAGTTCGAGGGAGAGCTGGCAATGGCGATTTCCGGCCTCTACACGATCCGCATGCGTGCGCAGGGCGCGACCTTTCGCGGCAGCCGCTTCGAGCGAGAACAAACGTTTACGGCCTCTGCTTATCCGGCGGGCTACGTGCCGCCAAGCGGGCATGAAGGCGAGCGTCCGGTCTTTTGCGAAGTCCTCGAGTGCCTTCTCGGACGAGATGTCCTGACCGAGCGGGCCACGGCGTGGATTAAGGACTGGGGCATCGACGTCGATCGACTGCGCAAGTGCGTCGCACAGCATTGCGAGGAGTGAGTTCGGACGAAAGCCTCCTCGCTGAGGACGAAGCTCTGTTAGTGGCCGCCTGACTTACGCAGGCCAGCGAACGGAGAACCTCCCTACCGCAACACGCAGGCGTTGAGCGGTCGCTTTTCAACTCGGTGATCGACCGCTTTGGGCCCGATGCTGACGGTGACGCTTCGGCCAATTCCCGACGATCAGTCGAAACGTGAAGCCGACGCTCATCCGCTCCGTCATGCCGATATTCATGAAACTGCGCTGCCGACCGGCGTGCCGCCCCCCGCCGCATCCACAATCAGCTGCGGCGAATCGACCGTCCAGAGACACGTGACGAGGTCAGAGCGCGGTGTCGTTCTGCGTATCCTCTTCCCTTGCTACCAAGAGCACAGCGACGCCTTGCAAGAAGGTAAAAAAATGTGTTCGTAGACAGACTCGCTCAATAGAGCTGCGCCAGCCCAGTGCGGATGGGATCAGGCACGTTGGGTTGATGCGCGATCGCGGTGAGAAAGTTGGGATCGTCGGCTACGGTCAGCGGGTCCAGTGTGATGGGCTCAAGAATCGTCGAGAGTGGAGCGGCGGCCGCGCGTAGCGAGACGCGGTCGGGGCCCGTGAAGTCGCGCGGGCCGTTGAACGGGAGCCGCGGACGTAGATCGACTCCGGTGGCCTGAATTTCGTCGAGCGCCAGTGACCACACCACCGGCTCCGGCGCGTCGAGCGCCGCTCGTGTGGTTTTTTTTGGCTTTGGCCTTTCCAGTTCACGCGCCAGCTTGGGTAGGTCTCGAAAGGCCGCGACCAGGGCGCGACGGGCCGCGCTCAACGACACGTGGGACACCTCAGGGTCGGCCGTGTTTTGGTCGAGGAACAGCCGACGCGTCTCACCACCCACGCGCAGCGCCTGGCCTTCCGCCCCGAGCGCGCGCATCAACTCGAGCATGCCGTAACGCGCGACACCGTTGATCATCACCAACTGGATCGAGGTCTCTTTGGCCTGAATGAGCGTTTCGTACGGATCGCCCACCTTCCCTGCGATCACGACCACATCGGCGCGTTTACCTGGCTCTAGCGTGCCGAGCGCCTTGTGCCACTTGAGGATCGCTGCGGCATCCCGCGTCGCCATTGCCACCACATCACGGGCGCTGAACCTCCCTCCCAGCATATGTTGGGAATAGAGCCACGCGACCTTCAACTCGCCAAGCAGGTTCTTGCTGCCGGAAGGCGACCAGTCACTGCCGAGACCAATGCGCACCCCAGCCTGCTTGGCCGCGTCCACGCGCGCAGTGGCTCCATAGAGTAATAGGTTACTGAGCGGCGACCACACCATGGCACTCCCGTGCTGCGCGAGCACGTCGAAGTCCTCGGGCAAGAGGCCCGCCGCGTGGATGGCGGCAAATCGCTCATTGATCGCCCACTCGTCTGGTGCCACTTGGAGCGCGAGGAAATGCCGGCGGGCCACGGAGTCCGCTTGTCCCGACTTGGTGGCCCCTTCGCTCAGGTGCAGGAGAAAACAACTGTCCTCCTTCTTCAGCCGAGCGAGGAACGAGCGGGCGTCCTTGGCGTCCACGTCAGCGATGCGCCCCTGGGCCTCGAATAGCTCAGGGTCATCGGTCTGCTCGACGTTGCGCACGATCCCGCGGTAGAAGCGCCGTATCCCGGCGTTGCTGTTGAGCATAATCCCCTGGCTCGTCGTGACCCCCCCCAGCAGGCATTTGCATTCAACATAGCGGACCAGCGGCGCCAGCAGCGAGGCGTTGCCTTGGGCGTCTCGGTATTCACCCACGACGGTCATGGGACCGCTGATGAGCTTCCGGTAGTCGGGGTGGCCGGGCCATTGGCCGCGGTGCTGGAAGAGCTTCGGCACCGGGTTCCACAGCGACAGCGCGTTATAGCTGAGATGGTTGTGCAGTTCGATCAAGCCTGGGAAGAGCGTTCCGCCGGTGTCCACCAACGGAACATGGTCGAAGCCGGCTGGCGCAGGCTGGGCACGGTCCTGCACGGCAACGATGGCGCCTTGATCGATGAACACGACCGCGTCGGTGTTGACCGTAAACGCGTCATCCATGGTGACCACGCGTCCTGCCAGTGCCAGCTTCGGGCCCGTGAGCGGGTCAATGGGCTCTTGCTTCTGCGCTTTTCTCGCAGCCGGGCTCGTTGCGTCTCGCCGGACTGGCTTGGTGCCCGCGAGGGGAAACCAGCGGCGTTGGATGTTGGTCATGCCACGACCCCCTTAGGGACTGTGATGGTAATGTTTTGTCGCTTCGCGAGGGTGTCCACGCCAGTGCGTTTTGCCCAGCCGTCCTGCTCATGCATCCACGCAGGGAGGCCAGCGGGGAAGTCGGACTCGGGAATCGCCACACGGTCGCCGTCGCCCCAGCTCTCACCATACAACACGAGCGATGTCGGCACGTCAGCGTGTTGGACGTGCGGCGACAGAGCCTGTAAGGCTACGTTCCAGTTCTGCAACAGCTTCTTGGTGGCTGTCGCGAGCTTGGTCTTGTCCCCCTTCGATGAGCTTTCCGGCTGCGTGGGGTGCGTCACTGCCGCGTAGGCGACGCTGACGGACTGGGCCGCCGGCGTGGCGTTCCAGAGCTGCCAGGCCTCGTCCGCTGCCTGCCCGAGCGCGAGCACAGCTTCGACGTGACGTCCGACGAGCAACGCGTTCAACCACCGGTTGCGGTAGTCAATAAGGGTTGGGTCCTTTCGCGTCTTGGCCTTGACGCTGCCGTAGACGCTGTAGACGTAGGTATTGATGAACACATAACTGCCGGTGATCCCGAGCTTGGCTAAGAAACCCTGGATGCGACGCCCGGCTTCGCCGACCAAAATACGGCGCACCACGGTCTCGTGCTGCGCGGGGTCCTGGCCGATCACGAGCACGCGCGCCGAGCCATCGAGTCGACCGCGATGAAAGATCGGGCCCCACTCAAGGCGGAATTGCTCTGAAGGATAGACACTCGCCTCGGGGTAGTCAGCGCACAGGGTCAGAAATGGTTCGGCGACGTAACCTGGATCGAATGGATGGGACATACCAGACTCCTCTGGGCGGTCGGTTTACACGCGACGATTCAAAATCTTTTACCACATTCCTCCATGAAAAACACGGGTGGCTCATGATCAGGTGGTCCGGATGTGACAAACATCGTTCGAGGTAAACGGGGAAAGCATGGCCCGAGAAGGCGTCCGACCGCCAACGAATGTTTTGATCACGAAGTTGCTACCATAATTTGTCATCGAGTCACTTCGCTTCGCCCCCGCATAGGGCAACGCGCCATCGTGTCTTCCACTCCTCCACTCAGGTTTCGAACAAGCTGTGTCAGATGCCTTCGTCTGATCGAAAGACACCGCTGGGTCCTGTGATTACCTGAGCATTACTCATACCTGCTCCTTGATTGGGGCCTACGGTGGTGAAGAAGAAATTCAGACGCTCTTGATGTTCTTGATGGATATATGTGGTGGCAGTCGGGGTCAACCACCGACACGGTGGCGTTGACCAAACACCTCTACCGTGATAAGGATGCCCGCGACGGCGCGGTTGCGTGGGCGTGCAGGTCCTCGACAAGACCAGCAAGGAGGCGTTCGAAAAGGGCATGACCTCGACGTCTCAGCAGCGCAAGGAGAACGTATCCTGTGCACCGCTCACGGGACTGGTGGACGCTGTGCAGGGGCGCAATGAATCGCTCGGTAGGCTGCCCATCGGCTGACCACCTCCCGAGTTCGGGACGCAAGGCGCCGGCAAGTCTAGTTCGTTCGACCCTTGGGTGTGGACGATCAGGGTCGTAGGATGGCTGTTCGCGGCGCTTGCGCTCTCCCTCGGCGCGCCAGTCTGGTTCGATCTCCTCAACAAGTTCGTTAACATGCGTCATGGCATGCGCAAACCGGAGGTGAAGGGGGACAAAGAGCACAAATGACCAGCACCGGATTCGTGGACGACAGAACATGGGAGCTAGGCGCCAGGCTCTCAGTGCGGGGAAGGCCGCATCGGTTGGCCTTCCAGCCTGGTGACTGGGGCGCGCGAAGGAAGAGCGGATCGTGCGCACGGTGGGCATCCACTGCACAAACTTCGTTCGTTTCGCGGACGCCGCTGCTCTGCAGGGCCGTTATCCAAGAATATCGAATACTCAAGGGAAAGGGAGCCTTGCCGCCGATCTCGTTGAAAATTCGGAGATCGGACGACCCTTGCGTCTCGTCTTTTACAGGAAGGCGCTATAAGCAATTTGGACAATATCAACACGATCGGAGGTTCCTATGACAGAGCAAAGAAAGCTATTAGAAACCGAGATAAGGGAGCGCCTGAAGAATCTGGATGCTTGGTCCTTAGATCAAGGGAAGATCTACAAGGAGTATAAATTCAAAGACTTTGTCGCTGCATTCGCCTTCATGACCAAAGTCGCTGAAGCAGCCGAGACTGTTGCTCATCACCCAGAGTGGTTCAATGTGTATGACACTGTGAGAGTTCACCTGTCGACGCATGAGGTGGGTGGGATTAGCGAACGGGACTTTGAGCTAGCACGAAAGATGGATGGACTGGCCAAGAGCTGAATATGGCCGATACTGCGCCTATTTATTGATAGACAAACAGCTAGCATCATGACTGATCAGAAGTGATTTCCTAGATTAGGAGAATGCAGAATCTTTCCTGGATTCAAGTAACCAGTGCATAATTTCAACGACGGAGTGATGGAGTAACCTCTTGGAACACCAAGCGGTTACTGATGCGTACATATCGTCGGATCACAGACGAAGACCGGTGCCAGATGTATGCTTTGCATCAGGCCGGGAAGACCCAGACCGAGATCGGCATAGCCTTGGGGTTTAGCCAGGGGGACCATGAGCCGGGAATTCTCCCGGAACAAGGAACAGCGGGTTACCGGGTTCAGCGAGCGCAGCGCAAGGCGAAGTCCCGACAAGAGCAGGTCTGGCGCAAGCTGACGCGCCGTGTGCGTCGTGCCATCGGATTCTATCGCAAAAATCGATTTTGATGTCAAAAATGAGAAAATACTCTCTGCCGCCAAAACAATAATTGTTCATTTTACAGGGATTTTCTCATCGACAACGAGATGAACATTCATCTCGTTTCACCCACTTTTGCTATGTGCGACAGAACCCCAGACAGACCTAATAAGTAGAATGTCAGGATTCTTGGCACGCTGTTTAACCCGGTACGAGGAGGATCCCAATGCCTACGAGGAACGTCATGGTAACTCCCACCACAACCTCCATAAAAAAGAATGCGGTGTACGTGAAGAAGATCAGAGCTCCCGATCGTCGCGGACAGACAGCCTCAGGCCATCTAGTACCCATTTTGCCTCAAGGGCCTTTCGAGTTCCTCGATCCGCTTCTGCAGCCCGCCCACGAGATTCTTGGGCAATAACTCGCCAGACCCCTTGAGTCCTTGGTCGAGGCTGCGCTTCCAGCGATACATCTGCGCCGCGTTTACCGCATGTTTCCGGCAGATCTCTTCCAGTGGAACCCCGGTCTGCCACTCCTCCACCACCGTTAATTTCTGCTCGCCGATCCATGTCGCCTGCGCCCACGCCCATTCTGGACAGGTTTAATCTCGGTTTCCATTGAGCCCTCCTGGCTTATGATACATGTCCAAACATTAGGGGGCACGACAGGCAACGTAGCTAGAAAAGGCGGGAGTGGTTCTCTGGCAAGCCGACCGCAACAGACGAGTGTGTTCGTATTTTGGGCTCATCCACAAGGTCTATTCGGGTTCCCACTGGCCAAGTGGAGTGAAACGGTGCTCTGGAAAGACATGCCTATCAGCAATGTGCACACATGGCTCTCTTGTGGTATAAACAGACCCTTCCTTCTCTTTTCACCCTTCCACGAGGTGGTTGGTGGCCTACAAATCTTTTTCCGTTGAACGCTTTTTCACCGAAATCACCACAGAGGCCGAGGCTCAAACCCTGCAGTGGCGCAGACGCTTTGGGCTTCCCCCAATATTTAGTTCGTCTTCCAAGGGTGACGGATAATCGAAGTCACCAGGAAAGGGGAGACGATGAAGAGACCGAAGCAGGAATACACCGCCGAGCTCAAGAACGTGGCGGGCACGCGAGTCAAAGACGGGATGACAGTCGGCGCGGCGGCCAAGGAGTTGGGGGATGTTTGGTAGCACAAACGCTCCGGAACTGGGTCAAGGCGGCCGCGGCAGGCAGGCTCAACGGTGGGAGAGCCACGGTGGTCACACCAGTGTAGAGGGAACTGTCACGACTGCGAGCCGAGAATGTACGACTGAAGGGAGAGAACGAAATCCTAAAAAAAGCGACGGCGTACTTCGCAAGGGACACGCTGTGAAGTACGCCTGGATCGACGAGCAACGCAACGACTATGCGCGGGTTGAGATGTGTTCGAATCGAAACACAATCGCCGCATCCGTTCATGTAGCGTGTGCGGCCCTCGTGATATCGAGCGACAACCACCATGATGCAGCCGAGGCGATCCACATGATGATTGGTGAGATATCGGATTCTCTGAGATGGCCATATGAGCCGCAGGGGGGTCGCGATGGCCGAACGGCAGTCTGATCTCACTCGCGACACCCTCGCGGTGGTGTTTCTATTCGTGATCATCGCGACCTCTGCCTGGATCCTCCTGCCGTTTTTCACCGCGGTCGTGTGGGCGACCATGATCGTGGTTGCCACCTGGCCCATGCTCTTGATGCTCCAACGATGGCTGTTCGGCCGGCGGTGGCTCGCCGTGACGGTGATGACGCTCCTTTTGCTGGCGATCTTCCTTCTGCCACTCTCGTTTGCCATCGGCGCCTTCGCAGAAAATTTCAAGGAGATTTCTACTTGGACGACCTCGCTCTCAACTCTCACCGTGCCTCCCCCTCCCGACTGGTTGGGAAAGCTCCCTCTGGTCGGCGCGAAAGCAACGTCGCAGTGGCAGCAAATCGCCGCGTTGAGTCGTGAGGAACTGGGAACCCGCCTGGCACCATACCTGGGAGGAGTTGTGCGATGGGTCGCCACGCAGGTCGGAGGTCTCGGGATGTTGCTTGGCCAAATCGTCTTGACCCTGCTCATCTCGGCCGTGCTCTATTCCACGGGAGAGTCTGCCGCTGGGATGGCTCTGCGCTTCGGCGCTCGACTGGCCGGGGAACAGGGCGAGCAGGCCATCCGCCTCGCCGGACAGGCAATCTACGGAGTGGCGCTGGGAGTGGTGCTGACGGCATTTGTGCATGCCGTGCTTGGTGGGATCGGTCTCGCGGTCGCCGGTGTGCCATTTTTCGTGATGCTGACAGCGGTGATGTTCATCTCAGCGATCGTACAAGTCGGTGTGGTCCCAATCATGTTGTGTGCAGTGGCCTGGCTGTACTGGACCGGCGACACCACGTGGGGGACCGTGCTGCTCGTGTGGACCCTGGTCATCGCTCCTGTGGATAATATTCTACGACCCATTCTGATCAAGAAAGGGGCAGATCTTCCGCTGCTGCTGATCATTGTCGGTGTGATCGGGGGATTGCTCGCTTTTGGCATCATCGGGCTCTTTGTGGGTCCAGTGGTACTCGCGGTGGCCTACACGTTGTTCACGGCATGGATCAACCAGGATGTGGGAATCATCCGGACAGAGAAACCCTCCCGTTAGTAATCTGCATCGCTCTCGGAAGAGACCGTGGAGACAGCCCGCTAGTTAGTTTTTTCAGTACATGTGGTATAAGGCTCCCCAAAGCCGGACACGAAACCAGCCCCAAGTGTAAGCAGACCGTTATGTGGTTTGTGTCGTGTGTGTGGTTGACCCGGATTACGCAGACACATCGCACAGTATTTCCGTAGCGCGCTAAGCCGACGACCGCTCTTGTTTGTGAACATAAGGAGGATATAGATGAAGACGACAACGATAGCGATCTGGATACTCTGCGGAGTAACCGGACTTCTGGCCGGATGCGGCGGGGGTTATTATCGGGTGAACGATCCAACCGGCGACAGGCAGTACTACACCACGGACATCGATCACACCAAGGGCGGGGCCATTACTTTCAAGGATGAGAAGAGCGACAGCGTGGTGACGCTGCAATCGTCGGAGGTCAAGGAGATTTCCGAGGATGAGTTCGAGGCCGCGGTGAAGCCCGAGGAGAAAAAGCACAAATAACCCGGATCAGGGGTGGGATGACGCAACAGGCCTCAGTCGACTCGGTGAATCAAGCTGGCCGCTCAGGGTGGTGGCGAGTCTATCTTCGGCACCGCTACGCCGATTCTGAAAGCCATCGGAATGACGGGCGATTTCTTGCAGTTGTTCCTGGCCGTGAATTCAGTTGCCGCTGCGGTTCCGATGGAAAGTCGAAAAGGCCGCTGGGTTCTGCCGGCTATTGTGCTGGCCGCCGTCCTCATCAAGATGTGGTCCCTGCAGGTCGACCATGTGGGACTGTCGACTGCAGGCCTCCTACTTGTCGTTTCTGTTCATGGGACAGGCTCAGGCCCAGGCTCAGGAAGCGACACAAAT
>JBDTPK010000049.1:0-11038 GCA_039932735.1 Nitrospirota bacterium | reverse complement strand
TCCCCATAGGACCTGCGCACCACTTATGACCTGAGAAAAAATAAAAATCGACATCACGTGTTCCAACATCCACGGGAATGTGCCCAACAGCCTGCGCGCCATCTATCGCCAGCATCACATGCCGCCTTTTCGCTATTTCGCATACCTGCTCCAAGGGGAATATTCTCCCGTCAATGTGACCCACGTGGCTCAGTGTCACCAACCTGGTCCTTCCTTCCTGACACACATCGTCGAGCTGGGTGAGAAACTTTTCTTTAGAGCTGACGGGGATGACAAGCACCTCTATCCCTCGCTGCTGTAGGCTGTACAGAGCCTGAAATGTTGACGGATGCTCCTGGTCTGAGGTGACGACCACATCTCCTTGATGGAGATCAAGCGCAGACAAGGTGAGTCTGTAGGCGGTTGTGGAATTGGGGACGAAGACGAGGGTATCGCCTCCCTGACCAAGATTCACGTGCAGTAACCGAGCGACCTTCTGTCTGTAATTTTCTACTTGTTTGCGGTACCACACGATGCCAGACTCCGAGAATAACAGAGCGCGAAATTCGTTGGAGGCCGCCTGCATCTCTTCGACGGCCTCGACGCGTGTAGGACTTAACCCGGCATAATTGAAATAGTGCATAGGCGGCAGTGGGCTCCTCAGGAGCATTCTGACACTCCGCATGACCGGGAAGAAAGCGGGAAGCGCTCGAACAGAAAGGAGGTTCTCATGGCAAAAGCCATCTGGAATGGGGTGACGTTAGCCGAAAGCACCGAGGGGAAAGTGGTCGAAGGGAATTACTATTTCCCGCCCCAGGCAATCAAACGAGACCACTTTCAACCAAGCTCGACGCATACGACCTGCCCCTGGAAAGGGGAGGCGAGCTATTACGACATCGTGGCAGACGGAAAGGTGAATAAGGACGCAGCTTGGTATTATCCTTCACCCAAAGAGGCGGCCACACACATTACAGGATACGTGGCCTTTTGGAAGGGAGTACAAATCGATGATCGCTAAGACGCCCCCAGCAACTCAGCTCGCACATGCGTTGGCTCAAAGCCGCTTGCGAACAGATGCCTTATTCGGCCTGGTTCGGCCTGAAGCATTTTATGACCGACCGGTTCCTGAGCGCCACCGGACGATTTTCTACTTCGGTCATCTCGAAGCGTTTGACTGGAATCTCGTGAGCCAAGCAGCAGGGGTTCCGTCATTCCATCCGGAATTCGACCAGCGCTTCGCGTTCGGGATTGATCCGGAGCCGGGACAGTTGCCACAGGACCAGCGCTCGGATTGGCCGGAAAGAGCAGAAGTCCAACGGTATCACCGACGCGTCAGGCAGGCTATCGATGATCTCTCGGGCCAGGTATCGGAACAGATGCTCTCTGTTGCGCTCGAGCACCGGTTGATGCACGCTGAGACCTTTGCCTATCTCCTCCATCACCTGTCGGCCACGCAAAAGGATATTCCGCCGGTCGCGCCGCTGCCACCAAGCCCTACTCCCGTTCGTACGGTCATTGAAATTCCCGGCGGCACGGTGACATTAGGTCAACGACGCGCACACCCCGATGGCCAGTATCAATTTGGATGGGACAACGAATTTGATGGCCATGAGGTCTCTGTCTCCGCATTTGCCATGAGCAAGTACAAGATCACGAATGGGGAGTATCTCGAATTCGTTCGCGCCGGTTCGAAGCCGCCGCACTTCTGGACGTGGGGTGGGGGCCAGTGGTGGTGGCGAGCCATGTCGGGCGACGTCCCGTTACCGATGGATTGGCCGGTCTATGTCACCCATCAAGAGGCGAGCGCCTTTGCAGCCTGGACCGGAAAGAGACTGCCCACCGAAGCGGAGTTTCATCGGGCAGCCTATGGAACGCCGGAAGGCGAAGAAGAACGATCCTATCCATGGGGCGACGACATGCCGGATGCCCGACGGGGAAACTTCAACGGGACCCGGTGGGATCCTATTCCCGTAACTGCGACCCCGCTCGGCGACAGCGCATTCGGAATTTCCCAACTGGTCGGCAACGGATGGGAATGGACTTCGACGGTCTTCGAGCCCTTCCCAGGATTTCAGCCTTTCTCATTTTATCCCGGATACTCCAATCGCTTCTTTGATGGGGATCATTATGTGCTCAAAGGGGCGTCCTCGCGGACAGACGCTTGGTTGCTTCGTCGATCATTTCGCAACTGGTTTCGGCCTAACTATCCGTTTGTCTATGCCGGATTTCGTTGTGTGGAGGACTAATATGTTGCGTTCAGAGACTGGACAAACCGACGCCGTCAGGGAATTCGCCGTCGCAGTGAACGACAGCCTCAGGAAGGTTGACCAACGCGAACTCCCTTCGATGTACTTGTACGATGACCTGGGAACAGCGCTGTTTGACGCGATCACCCTGCTACCAGAATATGGGCTGCTCCGTGCCGAGGAGCGCCTCCTCCGCCGCCATGCCGGAGACATACTCGAACATCTTCCGCCTCCCCTGGCAGTAGTCGAACTGGGAAGTGGCAGCGGCCGGAAGACCCGCTGGATCTTGGAAGCGCTCGCCAATCGAGAACCGGTGGCCTATTTCCCCATCGATATATCCGCTGCGGCCCTCATCAAATGCCACCAAGAACTGGGACACATCGGTGCCATCAACATCGTCGGACTGGAGAAATCGTATCTGGAAGGCCTTCAGGAAGCAGCGGCCCGCCGCCGGACGGATCAGACCCTCCTTTTATTGTTCCTGGGAAGCACCATCGGCAATTTTGATCCACCAGCCGCGGAGAAGTTTCTGCGCGACATCCGTCGGCATTTGAAGCCGGGCGACGCCCTTCTCCTGGGGACTGACGTGGTGAAATCGGTCCATGACATGCTGCTGGCCTACGATGATCCGACCGGAGTGACCGCCGCCTTCAATCTGAATCTGCTCGCCCGGATCAATCGGGAACTGGGGGGAGATTTTGTCCTACGGCATTTCGAACACCACGTCCGGTATCAGGAAAATGATTGTCGCATTGAAATGCACCTCCGCTCGACGCAGAAGCAGACCGTGTCGATTCGGGCCGCTGGCCTCACCTCCGCATTCAATGAAGGGGAAACGATCTGGACGGAAGCCTGCCACAAATTCCGCGTCGAGGAGATTTCTGGCATCGCTCGACGCACAGGATTTCTGTGCGAAGCACAATGGGTCGATACCGAATGGACCTTTGCCGAAAATCTTCTGATCGCCGATTAGCGAAGCAACCCGGCGTCCCGAAGAAACTGCTCGGCCACCTCACGGACAGGACGATGGGCACCGTCCACCTGGTAGTTCAACTTGCGCATGGTCAGGTCGGTGAACCGTCCGGTCAGTTCGGTGAGAGCCTGCCGCAAGGGCGGATTGTCCTTTAAAATTTCGCTCCGCACGGCCAAGGCACACTCGTACGGAGGGAAATAATGCCTGTCATCCTGAAGCACCACTACATCCAGGACCAACAACTGGCCATCGGTGGCATTCCCGGCCACCATGCTGACTTGTCGTTGTTCGAGTGCCTTGTAGAGCAAGCCGAGGTCCATCGTTTTCGGAGATCCGTTCACGTAAAGATTGTAGGTCTTCAGCAAGCCGGATAGTCCGTCCGGCCGCTGCTGGAATTCATACCCGACACCGAGGTTCCAACCAGGAGAATACTGCGCCGCCTCGCTCAAGTTTGTAAACTTGCTTTTCCGAGCGTCGTCTCCACGAATCACCATGGCGAATGTGTTGTCGAAACCTAACGGCTCCATCCATTCCACGCCGAACTGAGCCTGATATTGGGCTTTGACGAGGGCCGACGCAGTAGCCGGATCATGGGCAGGCGGTAATTTCAGGATGGTCGTCAGTGCGGTCCCCGTATACTCAGGATACACATCAATCTCTCCGTGCACGAGCGCTTGATGCGCCAACATCGTCCCGCCCAAGTCGAGTTTACGATCAACATGGCGGCCGAGCCGATGTTCCAGATGCTGGGCCACGATCTCGCCGAGGATTACCTGTTCGGTGAAATTCTTCGAGCCGACCGTGATCGGTCGTTCCTTGGAACAGCCAACAATCACGCTCGCCCATAATCCAACGATCAAACAGGCGACAATTTGTGTTCGACCCATTCGAGCCCTCGATCGGCTGCCATCGCAATCAAAGCAGCCGGAACTGCGCCGGCCAGAAGCAGCGTCGTATCGACGGATGCCAGGCCACGAAAGATAAACACACCGAGCCCACCGCCGCCAATGGCCGCGGCAATCGTTGCCGTCCCGATCGTCGTCACGGTCGCGATCCGCAGGCCGGCCAGAATGGTCCTGGCGGCTAGCGGGAGTTCGACCTCCCAGAGAAGCTGCCGTCCCGTCATACCCATGGCGATCGCCGATTCACGGACGGCTGGGTCCACGTTGAGAATGCCGGTGAGGGTATTCCGCAGAATCGGCAAGAGCGCGTACAGCACGAGCGCGACAATCGCCGTGTGCTTGCCGATCCCGCCAAGAAAAGGAAGAGGAATCAGAAATCCGAAGAGCGCCAGACTCGGCACGGTTTGCATGATATTCGCAAACCCCAACACCCACCGTTGAAGAAAGGTGCGCCGGGTCAACAGAATGCCTGCCGGAATGGCAAGCGACGCGGCAATTGCCATCGAGAGGCACACCAGGAACAGATGTTCGAGCGTCAAATCGAGCATGTCACGCGCCAACCCGGTAGACATCACGTCATGCCCTTCCACTTCTCCTCAAGACACACATGGAAGGCCTGCACTTCCTCGTCGTGGGCCTTGAGAAACTCGGAAGGTCCACCCAGAAAGACCAACCGCCCATTGTGAAGAACCCCGATGCGGGTGCCGAGTAACAATGCTTCCCGGACATCATGGGTGACGAGCAACGCCGTCTTGTTGAGCCCATGGCGCAGGTCGAGGAACTGCTGCTGCAGTTCCACGCGAGTCACCGGATCAAGCGCGCCAAACGGTTCGTCCAGCAGCAACAACGGCGGATCTGCTGCGAGCGCGCGGGCGACCCCCACACGCTGACGTTGGCCGCCGGACAGCTCGCGGGGATAGCGCGTGGCAAACTGCGCAGGAGGAAGCCCGACCTGAGTCAGGAGATGCTGCACACGGGCATCGATGTCGCGTGGCTGCCAACCCTCCAGACGGGGAACCAGCCCGACATTGGCGGCAACTGTAAAATGCGGAAAGAGGCCCGCATCCTGGATCACGTATCCGATCCGACGCCTCAGCCGGATTAGGTCCCAGCCGGTCGTGGGTGTACCCTCGACCAAGACATCGCCGGCGCTTGGCAGGAGCAATCCATTCACGATTTTTAAGGCAGTGGTCTTGCCTGAGCCACTACGACCAAGCAGCACCAGGATTTCTCCGGCTTCGACATCAAAACTAAGATCGTACAGAATATCTTTCTCACCGATGCGGGCCGAAACCTGTCGGAAGGACACCAGAGGACTCATGAGTTCGTGGCGACCTTCCCCCTCCACCTTTCTGGCCGAGTGTTTCTCGAAAGGCACCATGCGTGCGCTAGATCACTGAGTAGCATGGGCGCCGGCAGGCTGTGGGTCATGCTGTGCTCCTGTCGTTCATTCTCAAGTACTCGTGCACGAGCTGCACCGCCATCGACCCTTCCCCTACCGCAGAAGCGACGCGCTTGATCGAGCCAAGCCGCACGTCGCCGGCGGCGAAGACGCCGGGACGGCTGGTCTCGAGCAGGAACGGTTCCCGCCTAGCAGTCCAGTGCGGCGAAGCTGACACCAGTCGGCCAGTCTTCACGAACCCTTTAGCGTCTGTCTCTATCTCAGCGGGCAACCAATCAGTGCACGGAATCGCGCCGATAAAGGTAAAGACAGCCGAGGTCCGGACCGTTCGCGTCTCGCCAGTGCGGCGATCCTTGATCTCGACGGCCTCTAACCGCTGCTCTCCCTGGATGCGGCAAATTTCCGCGTCGGACAGCACCTCGACGTTGCCCGCCCCTTCGATACGATTCGCCAGATAGCTGGACATACTCTTACGCAAATCGCCGTCGCGGAGGAGTAAAAGCACGTGCGGTGTATGCTCCGAAAGAAACATGACCGCTTGCCCGGCGGAGTTGCCCCCGCCGACCACAACGACATCCGAGCCGCGACAGAGCTGCGCTTCGATCGTGGTCGCGGCATAATAGACGCCCAAGCCCTCGAACTGCTCGAGCCTTGGAACGTCCAGCTTGCGATAGTTGGCGCCCGTCGCGATCAACACGCACCGAGTCGAAACGCATTGGCCATCGTCCAAACAGACCACAGTCTTGCCGTTCTCGAACTCCAGGCGCGCAACCTGGGAGGGCGACGAGAACTGGACGCCGAACTTCTGCGCCTGCAAGATGGCGCGGCTTGCGAGGTCGGCACCGGAAATCCCGGTCGGGAAGCCGAGGTAATTCTCGATCTTGGAGGACGTACCGGCCTGCCCGCCCGGAGCGGTGGAGTCGATTACAGCGGTAGCCAGTCCCTCCGACGATCCGTACACTGCCGCAGCCAGTCCCGCCGGACCGCCGCCGACCACCACCAAGTCAAATAAATTTTGTCCCAGCTGCCGTCTGACCCCGATGGCGTCGGCCAACGCCCGCGTTGACGGATTCCTCAGCAACGGCTCGGATCCGTTGATGACTACAGGCGTGTCGGCCTCGCTGAGGCCGAAGTGCCGCAGCAGTTCGCCCACCTGGGGGTCATGATCCACATCGATCCAGGTGAACGGGACCTGGTTCCTGGCGAGAAAGTCTCGAATGCGGAAGGTGTCGCGAGAGGAGCCGGCCCCGAGCACTCGCAGCCCTAGAAAGTCTGACGCCACGAGCAGCTCGCGCCTGGCAATAAACGCCCGGAGGAGGAGCTCGCCGAGCGCAGGTCGCTCGCCCATGATGCGTCTAATGTCACCGGGGGCGATCTCGAAGACCTCGGTGTCGCCACGGGCTACCGCACTGATCAATGCCGGCCGGCCGGTCAGCAGATCGACATCGCCACCGAACTCGTGTCGTTCATGCACCGTGACCGTCTTAGGCTCGCCGCTTGAGTGCTCCACGATCTCCACTGCGCCGCACTCGACGATGAAGAATTTGTAGTCACGTGTCCCTGCCTGGAACAGCAGTTCGCCGTCGCGCAATACGCGGCGCGTGCCGAACTTGGCCAGCATGGCGACTTGGGTATCGTCGAGCGTGGGGAAAGCGACCCGGTGCAAGTCGTGCTCAGCCATATCTCAACCTCCTCTCTGGGGCTGCCTCCACTACTGCAAGTATGGCGTGGCACGCTTCGGCACTTCCAGATCCATCTGATCGATGTAACACCAGGCCCACCGTTCGCCGGGCTCGAAAGAGGCCATCACTGGATGAGTCGTGTGCGCGAAATGTTTTGTGGCATGATGATTGGGCGAGCTGTCACAACAGCCGACATGACCGCAGGTCAGGCAGAGACGGAGATGCACCCAGGAGGATCCAAGCTTCAGGCATTCTTCACACCCTTGAGTGCGAGCGGGAACGGGCTTAAGAGCGATCACGTGTGGACAGGCCATAACGCACCTCCCTGAGAGAAGAGCCACCGCACCGTCGTAGGACACCGATGCACAGCTGTTGCTCACGATAAACCGGTCAGACGCTCATGCTATCAAACAGTCAGCTAGACTTTCCATGCCCTTGCGTACTTACCACTGAGGAGCGTAGTGTTCTAGCCAGACCTCTCCAGAATTGAGCCATTTTAACCAGCTACCTTGTATCTAGTATCATCAGAATTCCTCAAAAAGTGTGCAGGGGGATAGATGGAGGAACCTGGTTTGTACTTGGTTTAATCGTTGG
Source organism: Nitrospirota bacterium (assembly GCA_039932735.1). Classification (GTDB taxonomy): domain Bacteria; phylum Nitrospirota; class Nitrospiria; order Nitrospirales; family Nitrospiraceae; genus Palsa-1315. The sequence goes on along the minus strand of JBDTPK010000049.1, from coordinate 3,260 downwards.
TGAGTCGAAAAAACACCGCTGAAGAATTGTTCGACAAAATATTGGGTACCAACATCTGCAGCAATGACTTCACCGTTCAGAAGGCACTCCCGCTTTTCACCGAAGACAAAGCGATTGTGTGTACCACGTCCTGGCTCGATCAGGTCGGTGTGGAAGGAACATCTCCCGTTTCACCCAGCAAGGCAGCGTTGCGTTCACTGATCCGAACGCTGTCAGCCCGGCGTGATCGCGACTCTGCTTTTCGGCAAGCGTGGGTTGCCACAGAAGACGGTGGGCGAATTGGGGAAGGCCCCTCAGGCGCAGTCACCTTTCCCGCTTCTTCCGACGCCTCGGACATACCTGGGATCGAACTCGCTGTCGATGGCGGGCGGACTCAACTGTGAGGTTCGATGAGAGGGCGAAGTCACCGCTCGCTCGGCATAGCCGGCTGTTCACCAGCTATTCTAGTCGGGCTTGAGGCAATGCATGATCGAGCTCTATCTGATCAGACACTACTTGAGAGACAGGATCGAGTTAAGAAAGGAGCCTTGCCATGACTGATACTGCTCTTCCTGTCACGCTGACACTTGCCTCCGGTGTGGAGCGGATATTTCCGACGCTGACGCCTGCTCAGGTTCAGCGGATCGCTGTGCATGGCCAGGTGCGTTCGATCCGAGCTGGAGAGGTGCTCTTCGAGGCTGGGGAACATGTCGTGCCGTTCTTCGTCGTCACGGCAGGTCGGCTGGAGATAGTCCTTCCATCCGACACGACCGAGAGGCTCGTCACGGTTTATGGGCCTGGTCAGTTCACCGGCGAAGTCAACATGCTATCGGGCCGTCCCGTGCTTGTCCGATCGCGCGCCAGTGAGGCGGGTGAAGTGATTGAGCTGGATCGCGAACACTTGGTGGCCCTGGTGCAGACCGACAGCGAGATTGGCGAGATCATCATGCGGGCGTTCATTACCCGCAGAGTCGAGTTGATTGCGCAGGGGCTCGGAGATGTCGTCCTCGTCGGGTCGAATCATTGCTCTGGTACACTCCGCGTGAAAGAATTCCTAACGCGCAACAGCCATCCATACACCTATATCGATCTTGACCGTGACGCTGATGTTCAAAGTCTGCTGGACCAGTTTCACGTGACCGCTGCGGATGTGCCGGTGGTGATCTGCCGTGGCGACGTGGTGCTGCGGAATCCGATCATTCAACAGATTGCCGACTGCCTCGGCTTTAATAAACCCATCGACCAAACCCAGATACGCGATGTGGTCATCGTCGGCGCCGGACCAGCGGGGCTCGCAGCCGCCGTGTACGGCGCATCGGAAGGCCTGGATGTTCTTGTACTGGAGACGAACTCGCCGGGAGGACAGGCCAGCTCCAGCTCGAAGATCGAAAATTATCTTGGCTTCCCGACCGGCATCTCGGGCCAAGATCTCGCGGGGCGGGCCTATGCGCAGGCGCAGAAATTCGGCGCACAAATGCTTGTCACGAAGGGAGCGAAACATCTCGCGTGCGATCGCAAGCCCTACACCATTGGAATCGATGACAGCCTGCGCGTGCCGGCACGCACCATCATCATCGCAACCGGGGCCGCCTATCGGAAACCGCCCATCCGGAACTTATCACAGTTTGAAGGCACGGGTGTGTACTACGCCGCAACATTTCTGGAAAAACAGATGTGCAGCGGTGAAGAAGTGGTTGTGGTGGGGGGTGGGAACTCAGCTGGCCAAGCGGCAGTCTTCCTCGCGCAGGCGAGCAAGCGTGTGCATATGCTGGTGCGATCGAGCGGGCTGGCGGAGACCATGTCGCGCTATTTGATTCGCCGCATTGAACAGAATCCAGCCATCGTCCTCAGTGCCAAAACCGAAATCGTGGCTCTGGATGGAAACCATCATCTCGAACAAGTGAGCTGGCGCGACCATCAGTCCGGCAATACCGAAACCCACGACATAAGACACGTCTTTCTTATGACCGGTGCCGTTCCCAACACACAGTGGCTCATCGGGTGCGTCGCGCTCGATGCTGACGGGTTCATCAAGACGGGACCCAATCTGTCACAGGAGGATCTGGCGACCGCGCATTGGCCACTCACTAGGGCTCCCCATCTCCTCGAAACCTGTCTACCCGGCGTGTTCGCGGTCGGCGACGTCCGGAGCGGCAATATCAAACGGGTCGCCTCCGCAGTGGGCGAGGGGTCGATCGCTTTGTCCTTCGTGCATCAGACGCTTCACGAATAGAATAAAGCCAACAATAGCTGAAGGAACCTGTGTGCATATTAGCGCCATTGCAACCCTGAAACACGCAGAACGGCTGCCCAACGATGAATGCGTAAAGATCCGAACCATAAAGGATACATCAAAGCGGTTCTAAGGAAGCACGGATAAGTGACCAGCCGGGAGTTTTTATACTTGGGTCATACCACCGTGGACGTAGAGCTCCCTACCCGTGATATAGCTACTGTCGTCGCACGCCATGCGTTTGTCGGACTATCAATAGCCTTCCCCTCTATTAAAGGAGGCCACACCATGAAGGTGGCACAGATCTGGCGATACCCGGTAAAGTCGATGGGCGGTGAACGGCTGAATCACGCACGCATCGGTCCGCTCGGCATCGAAGGGGATCGTATCGTGCATGTGGAGGACGCGCACGGTCATGTGATCACGGCCAGAACGCACCATCGGCTTCTCGGTCACCATGCCACGCTCAATGCGTCCGGCGAGCCTGTGGTTGGCAGCGTACCGTGGAGCGATCCTAAGGTCCGAACAGATGTTGTGGACATCGTTGGGCCTGGCGCCCGGCTGGTTCGCGATGAGTCGAGCGATCGCTTTGACGTGCTCCCCCTGTTGGTCGCGACGGATGGAGCGATCACGGCCTTTGGACATGATGGCCGGCGCCTCAGGCCTAACCTTGTGATTGGTGGGGTGGAGGGTCTGGCTGAGCGGTCGTGGCCTGGGCAGTGCCTGCACATCGGAGATGTTATCATCGGAGTGCAGGACCTGCGCAGCCGCTGTATTATGACAACGTTCGATCCCGACAGTCTCAAACAAGACCGTCAGGTGCTCACAGACATCGTGCGGAAATTCGGCGGCACGCTCGCCTTGAATTGTTATGTGATCCGGACGGGAGAGATCCGGGTCGGCGACACCGTCGAGCTGGTCCGGCTCCCTGAATGCAAGACCGTCCGCGCTTAGAGAAACAATCTCCTGGAGCCGCCCGGTTCCTAGTCCTCTTGGCTCTTGTGCAAACGCATACAAACGGCGTACAATGAAACACATAATTTTTGCT
>JBDTPK010000048.1:0-11251 GCA_039932735.1 Nitrospirota bacterium | reverse complement strand
GGCGCCTATATCTGCGGAGAAGAAACGGCTTTGCTGGAGTCGCTCGAAGGCAAGCGAGGCCTGCCGCGGGTCAAGCCGCCCTTTCCGGCGACGCACGGTCTCTATAACAAACCGACCGTGGTGAACAACATCGAGACCCTGGCCAACCTTCCGCATATCGTCAGCCGGGGCCCCGAATGGTTCTCGTCGATCGGTTCCCCACCGAAGAGTACCGGCACTAGAGTGTTTTGCGTGAGCGGCCATGTGAAACAACCGGGGAACTACGAAGTCCCGATGGGGGTGACCTTCCGCGAATTGATCTATGAGCAAGCCGGAGGCATGCGTTCCGACAAACCGCTCAAGGCCTTCATCCCAGGGGGGGCATCTGCGCCATTCCTCACCCCGACCCACCTCGACGTCAAACTCGACTTCGAGTCCGTCGCCGCCGCCGGCTCCATGCTCGGGTCCGGCGGGGTGACCGTGATGGAAGAGGGGACAGACATGGTGTGGGCTGCACTCCGCCTCATGGAATTTTTCTATCATGAGTCCTGCGGCAAGTGCAGCCCCTGCCGTGAGGGAAGCTCCTGGTTGGTACAGACCATGCGCCGAATTGTCGCGAAGCGTGGACGGATGGAGGACCTTGAAACCTTGGTCGATCTATGTAAGAACATTGAGGGCCGAACGGTTTGCGCGTTCGGCGATGCGGAAGTGGCGCCGATTATGAGTACGCTCAAACATTGGCGACCTGAATACGTCACGTTGATTCAGAAAGCGGAGGCAGCGAATCTGATCACGCTGGAGCCGGCAGGAAGACATTGAGCCAACAGAACCATGCCTAATACCACGACAGAGACTGTTAACTTGACGATCGACGGTATTCCCATCTCGGTGCCGAAAGGCACCCTGGTGATCGAAGCGGCTCGCCGGGTCGGCGTGATGGTCCCGCACTTCTGCTACCATCCGAAACTCAAACCGGATGCGAACTGTCGCATGTGCCTGGTCGAAGTCGAAAGGATGCCGAAGCTCCAAACCTCTTGCAGCACCGTCGCGACCGAAGGCATGGCTGTTCGGACTGCCACAACGGTTGTTCACAACGCCCACAAGTCGGTGCTCGAGTTCATTCTGGCTAATCATCCGTTGGATTGCCCGGTCTGCGACCAGGGTGGGAAGTGCGACCTTCAGGACTTTTCCCATCAATACACCGCGACCAGCCGGTTTGAGGAAACCAAGCGCATTTTCCAAAAGGAATATTTCAGCCCCTTGATCGAAACGCAGATGAACCGTTGCGTGCAATGTTTACGCTGCGTCCGTTACTGCGACGAGGTCATGGACGTCAAGGCCCTCGCCCCGGTCGGCCGGGGCACGATGACCGAGATCAAATATTTTGGCTCCCATCCCTTGGACTGTGAATTCTGCGGCGGCTGCGTGCAGATTTGCCCGGTCGGCGCCATCGTCAGCCGGCTCTCAATGTACGAATACCGTCCCTGGATGCTCAAACGCGCCCGCACAGTCTGTGCCTTTTGCGGCGATGGCTGCCAGATGACGGTCCAAACAAAAGACCAGGAGTTGATCGAGGTGAACAGCGCTCAGGGTGACGGTCGGAACAACGGCGACCTGTGCGCGCGAGGGTTTTTTGGGTTCCGTGCTGCGGCCCATCCCAATCGACTGACCCATCCGTTGATCAGGCAAAACGGCGCGCTGGTCGAAGCCACGTGGGAAGAAGTGCTGGTGTTTGTAGCCGAACAGACCAAGCGGCTCAAGTTAGCGCATGGCCCGCAGGCCTTTGGCGGGCTGATTTCCGGCCGCTGTACCAACGAAGAACTTTATCTGTTCCAGAAGTTCATGCGCCTCACGATCGGGACCAATAACCTCGATAGCAGCGCGCGGTACGGTCATATCAACGGGGTGCAGGCGATGCGATTGGTGCAAGGCACGCATCGCTGGACCGTAACGTTCGAGGACATCGTGCAAGCGGACGTGCTGCTCCTCGTCGGCACCAATATTACAGAAGCCAATCCGATTACCGGCCTTAAAGTGAAGGAAGCCGTCAAGAAACACGAGGCGACATTGTTGACGATCGAGGCCATCCAACCTGCGATCGGCACGATCAGCAACATTTCCAACCTGTCGCAACAACACTTCTGTATTGCACCGTCCCAGTTCAGCGCAGCAGTCCTGGGCCTGCTGAAGGCTGTGGTCGAGGACAACCATGTCGACAGTACCGTCCGGCAACAGGCGCCGGACTATGTCTCTGACGTCTCGCAAGCCGTTCAGCAACTGACCTGGGACGATCTGGCACTGAGCACCGGGGTGTCGCGCGAATCGTTCGTTCAGATGGCCGCCTCCCTGGCCAAAGGGCGCCGCGTCGTGGCACTTGCAGGACAGACTCTGCTGCGCAGTCAAGGCGGCTACGGCATCTGTCTCAATCTCCTGGATCTGCTTCTCCTGACCGGGAAGTTGACCGCACAGGGCTGCGGCTTTGCCCCCTTAGCTGAAGAGAATAACGATCAAGGAGCTGTTGAAATGGGGGCGATTGCGGCACTGCTGCCGGGCGCGCTCGACCTCACCGATCTGGACGCACGCGCGCAGATCACTCGTGCCTGGAAAGAGGATCTCCCGTTGGCAACAGGGGCTACCCTCATCGAGATGATCGACCAGGCGCAATCCGGGATCATCAAGGTCCTCTTCGTCATCGGGGAAAATCCTGTCGGGAGCCTTCCGCCCCAGACCGGAGTCAAAGAGGCGTTGGGCAAACTCGATCTCCTTGTGTGCCAGGAACTGTTTCTCACGGAAACGGCTGCGCTCGCCCATGTGGTACTCCCTGCCGCCTCCGCCATGGAGAAAGCAGGAACCTTCACCAATACCGAGGGCCATGTCCAGGCCGTTAGGCCCGCGATCGATCCGGTGGGGGACAGTCGCCCAGACTGGGAAATTCTGTCGGCCCTCTCGGTCTTCATGGGTGCCCCTTTGGAATACGATGACGCCAAGGATATTCTGAAAGAGATCCGGGCAGTAATTCCAGGTTACGGATCGCTCGGCCCCACGCCGATCCCTCCATTGGTGGACCCTGCCGCCGTCGACAGATATGTGCACGAGGGATATCGCCGTGACATTGGAACTCGATATACTCTGCCCGCGCGAACCGTGCGTCCGGAGGGAACGGTCCAGTTGGGGCTGACCCAGAGCTTGTTCCATTCAGGGAAGCTGTCGACCCATTCGAAGGGACTGTTGCAGATCGAACCAAGCGGGTTCTTACAGATGAACCCCGCAGATGCGGCCCGGCATGCTCTCAGCGTTGGAGATCGAGTCCACCTTTCGAACAACCGAGGTGAATTTGCCACCACGGTGAAAGTATTCGATCGTGTGCCTGAAGGCTTGGCGTGGCTCCCCGATCATTTCGCGCAGGACGCCATGCGACTCTTTGACTGTGTCGTCGATCCGGACACGAAAGTGCCGTACTGCCGGACGGCATCCGTGTCGGTAATGAAAACAACGTAAGCGGACGAGAACCTAGGATGTGTTTCACTTGTTATCCGGGAGTGCTGTGTGACTGAGTTAAGCTTGCGGCTTGTGGTGTCGTTCGCCCAGATATTGGCGGAAATGAGCATCGTGATGATCACGGTCGCGACTATGACCTATTTCGAGCGGAAAGTGCTCGGGTGGATGCAGGATCGCATGGGCCCGATGGAAGTCGGTCCGTATGGACTTCTCCAACCGGTCGCCGACGGGATCAAACTGTTCTTCAAAGAAGACATCGTGCCGGCCGGCGCAAACAAGGCGATGTTCGCCCTGGCGCCGATGCTGACGATGGTCGTGTCCATGATCGGATTCGCCGTTATTCCCTTCGGCCCGAACATGACCGTGGAGATCTTTGGGCTCACAATCAAACCCTTCGTCGTCGCCGATGTCAATATCGGGATCTTATACATCCTGGCGATAGCTTCGATCGGCGCCTACGGCATTATCCTGGGAGGCTGGGCATCCAACAGTAAATACTCACTGCTGGGGGGATTGCGCGCCGCCGCCCAAGTCATTAGCTACGAATTGAACGTCGGACTGGCCATCGTCGGCGTGCTGATGTTGGCGGGCACTCTGAGCCTTGTGGAAATCACAGAAGCCCAGGCAGGCGGTTTCTGGCATTGGTTTATTTGGGGAGGACGCCCCGACGGATTCTTTCCGATCCATACCCAAATCTTCGCCTTTGTCGTCTTCATTATTTCTGCCGTGGCTGAGACCAATCGTATTCCGTTCGATCTGCCGGAAGCTGAAAGCGAACTCGTGGCCGGATTCTTTACGGAATATAGCGGCATGAGGTTCGCCTTTTTCGTCAGTGCGGAATACGCCAACATGACTCTTGTGTCCTGCGTCGCCGCTGCGCTGTTCTTGGGTGGCTGGAACGCCCCCTATCCTGGCACGATCTTGGAGTTAATCGGTCTCGAACAGCTAGACTGGGTGGAACACATCGCCTGGTTTGCGGCGAAAGTCTATTTTTTCCTCTTCATGTTCATATGGATACGCGCGACGTTGCCCAGACTGCGCTACGATCAATTGATGCGGTTCGGCTGGAAGGTCATGTTGCCGATCGCACTGGCCAACATTATCATCACGGCGTTGACGCTGTATTTCTTTCCGAGGTGAAGCAAGAAAAACTGTAAGCGATCAGCTGTCAGCTCTGGATTCGAATCTTGATGAACCTGACCACTGATTGCTGAAGGCGAAGCATGACTTTTAAGACCTGGCTAAAAACTATTACCTTTTACGAGATTCTCGTCGGAATGAAATCGACGATGTCGCATATGTTGCACTACAAGCCAGTCACCGAGCAGTACCCGCACGAAAAGCGGATACTGCCGGACAACTATCGCGGGATGCTGGCATTGTTGCGGTACGATGATGGAACGGAAAAATGTGTCGGCTGCGACCTGTGTGAAGCCGCCTGCCCCTCTCGGGTCATTCGCGTGGTCAGTGCAGAGGTGCCGGGCGAGCCGACGAAGCGCTACTCGAAAGAATATTACATGGACATGACCCGGTGCTTGTTTTGTGGGTTGTGCGTTGATGCCTGTCCGGTGGATGCCCTCGGCATGACACGAGAATTCGAGTGGTCCGTGTACGACAAGCGGCAACTGCACCTCAACAAGGAACAATTACTTGCGATCGGCGACCGGTCGTTCCCGGTTCGAGAGAAGCAATTGGAGCTCCAGCATCCGAATGTGGCGTTCTTCAACGTCGCGTTCAAGCACCTGCCGCAAAAACCCGGCTGAATTGCCTGCACTTCACGGTTCGACGGGCTCGCCGTCCCGAGCCACGTCGAGGGATGCGCTATGGTCTGTGGGGCCGGCAGACTCTACCGGCATCCTATTCGCGGCACAGAGGAAGAGGCGTGATGGAACTGACGTTCTTTATCTATTTTGCATTCATGATCGCCGTGACATCGGTGATGGTTGTCACGGCGCGTAATCCCATCTACAGTGCGGTCGCGCTGCTGATCATGTTTTTTCATGTGGCAGGGCTCTACGTCACGCTTCACGCGGAGTTTCTCGCAGCCGTTCAAATCATTGTCTATGCCGGCGCCATCTTAGTCCTCTATCTTTTCGTCGTGATGTTGCTGTCTCTGAAACAGGACGTCCGCTATCATCGGCAATGGCCCATGGCCGCCGCGGTGGGAGTGACGCTGATCATCGAGGCCCTCGTCTTAACTGCGATGAAGGGCTGGACAGGCCCTGTCGTGGCAACCGGTACGGAGACGACGGTACAGGGAACCAGCAATGCCGGGGCGATCGGTGACGTACTCTATTCCACCTATTTGTTTCCCTTCGAGGTGGCGTCCTTGATTCTCCTCGTGGCGATGATCGGGGCGATCGTCATAGCCAAAAAAGATATCGGCGGCGATGCGCCGCAAGTATAAGCTGTGATTGTCAATGGTGAATTTTCTGCAGATCATGCCTTTCATGCAACAGTCGACATACAACACTCAGCATTCTGACGTACGATGATTCCTTTATCGTATTACTTGATCCTCAGCGGCATCATGTTTTTGACCGGCGTAGTCGGCGTATTGCTTCGCCGGAACATCATCATCATCTTGCTGTCGGTCGAATTGATGTTGAACGCGACGAATATCAACTTTGTCGCCTTTTCGCAGTACCATCATGACGTCGCCGGGCAAGTCTTCGTCTTCTTTGCCCTCACGGTCGCTGCGGCGGAAGTCGCGGTCGGATTGGCCATCATCATTGCCCTATACCGAGCCAAGTCCACAATCAACATCGACGAACTGCAGTTGTTGAAATGGTAAAGCCACCGTCTTTCGTGACATGTGACGCGTCGTTCGGGATTGATGGATTACGTGCGTTGGGATATTGCATATCCTGGGCGCTTTCTGATCGACGAACAACGAGAGACGATTGCTGATGACCTACGAATTCATCCCGCTTCTTCCGCTGGCCTCCTTCCTGATCCTCGGACTTTTCGGCCATTGGATCAAGGACAACGCTCATCTCGTTGCCGTCCCAGCTGTCCTCGTGTCGTGGCTACTCTCCATCTTGGTCTTCTTCGATGTGGCCAACGGCCACCAGACGAGCTTCCCCCTCTACACCTGGCTGACATCGGGCCCACTCGATATTCACATCGGCTTTTCCATCGACCGACTCACCGCCGTCATGCTGCTGCTTGTCACGACCGTGAGTTCGCTCGTCCACATCTATACCATCGGATACATGCGCGGAGATCCTGGCTATGCCCGCTTCTTCAGCTACATCGCCCTCTTTACCTTCTCGATGCTGATGTTGGTGATGGCAGACAACCTGCTGCAACTCTTTGTGTTCTGGGAAGCCGTCGGGCTCTGTTCTTATTTGCTCATCGGCCACTGGTATGAAAAGCCGGCTGCCTGCGCTGCGGCCACGAAGGCGTTCATTGTCAACCGCGTTGGCGACTTCGGCTTCATGCTCGGACTGCTGTTGGTCTGGTACAGCTTCGGATCGCTCGACTATCAGGAAATTTTCCCCCGCGCGCACGAGTCTGCAGCCGACGTGATGAATGTCCTCGGGCCGTTCGGGGGAACCTGGAACGTCTCCGTGCTGACGCTCATCTGCATTTTATTGTTCACCGGTGCAGTCGGTAAATCAGCACAAGTGCCGCTTCACGTCTGGTTGCCGGATGCGATGGAAGGCCCCACTCCCATTTCGGCGCTCATTCATGCGGCGACGATGGTCACGGCGGGCGTATTCATGGTCGCGCGATTGGCACCGCTCTATAACTTGTCTCCCACGGCCATGACAGTCGTGGCGATCACCGGTGGAATTACCATGGTCGTCGGGGCGACCATTGCCCTGACCCAAACCGACATCAAGCGGGTCGTGGCCTATTCGACCGTCAGCCAGCTTGGCTACATGGTCATGGCATGCGGGCTTGGCGCCTACGCCTCCGGCATGTACCATCTCCTGACACACGGCGCGTTCAAAGCCCTCTTATTTCTCGGTTGCGGGTCCGTCATCATCGCCCTGCATCATGAGCAGGACATGCGTCGTATGGGCGGGTTGAAAGATAAATTGCCGGTCACCTATTGGACATTCGTCGTGGGCTCGCTCGCGTTAGCAGGATTCCCCCTGACGTCCGGATTCTTCAGCAAAGACGATCTACTGATCTCAGCTTGGTCGGCCGGACCCCTCGGTCAGTTCCTCGCCGTACTTGGCCTCGCGACGGCATTGATGACGGCGTTCTACAGCTTTCGGCTGGTCTTCGTCACATTTTGGGGCCCCTCCCATGTCGATCCTCATCATGCCGGCCACATACATGAACCCTCGAAGGCCATGACCATACCGCTGATGATCCTGGCCGTGCTCAGCATCGTTACAGGCTACCTAGGCATTCCTGAATTTCTTGGACCGATGTTCGAAACAGGCGCAAGTCACGCAGCTCACGAGGGAGGAGCCGCCCTCGGCATCATGGTCGTGGCCACAGCGATGGGATTGATCGGGATCGCAGGCGCCTATTACGTCTACGTGCTGAATCCGGCGCTGCCTGACCGATTCGCTCGACAGTGGCAGTTGTTGTATCGGGCCTCACTGAATAAATGGTATGTCGACGAGGCCTACGATCGCACAATCGTTCGCCCCACCTTTTTCGCCGCAACCGAATTGTGGAAGCGCGTGGATGTGAATGTGGTTGACGGTGCGGTGAACGGCGTGGCCCGCGCGATCGCCTGGGTAGGCTGGCTCTTGAGGCTCATGCAAAGCGGGCAGGCACAACACTATGCGCTCGGCATGGCGCTAGGAGCGGTGGTCCTTTTTACGATGTTTTTATTCTTGTAAGGAGCGTCAATGGTTAACGGTCACTGGTCAAGGGGAACCATGAGTACCTGCTCTCTTGCCACGGCCAATTACCAATTGACTATTGACCGATGACAAGTTCCTTTCCCTGGCTCTCACTCCTCCTCGTGCTGCCCCTGGCGGGGGCCGTCGCAATGTATTTCGTGACAGAATCTGCCGCTCGCTGGATCGCACTGGTCGCAACCGTGGCCGACCTGTTGGTCGCCCTCCCGCTCTGGTGGCTCTTCGATCCACAGGCCAGTCAGATGCAATTTACCGAACATGTTGCCTGGATCACCGCCCCTCCCATTTACTACAGTCTGGGTCTCGATGGAATCAGTCTGCCGTTGGTCTTGATGACCGTCGGGATCATGCCCCTCTGCGTCTTGGCATCCTGGAATGCAATCACCACAAGTATCCAAGGATTCATGGCCGTGTTGCTGGTGATGGAAACGGCCATGGTGGGGGTATTCATTGCGTTGGATTTTGTACTCTTCTATGTGTTTTGGGAGGCTATGCTGATTCCCATGTACCTCCTAATCGGCGTGTGGGGAGGACCGAACCGGCTCTATGCGGCCATCAAGTTTTTTCTGTATACCCTTGCAGGGAGCGTACTCTTATTGGTGGCCATTCTCGTCTTGTATTATTATGGAGGGCACACGTTCGATATCCTTGCCTTAAGTCAGGGCACCTACCCCGCGTCGTTGCAAACGTGGCTGTTCCTAGCATTCTTCGCCGCCTTTGCGGTGAAAGTCCCTATGTTTCCCTTCCACACATGGCTCCCGGACGCCCACGTCGAGGCTCCGACTGCCGGCAGCGTCATCCTCGCCAGCATCCTTTTGAAGATGGGCACCTATGGATTCCTGCGATTCAGCTTGCCGATGTTACCGGACGCCAGCCGCTTCTTCACACCGATGATGGTCGCCCTCTCCATCATCGCGATCATTTACGGCGCCTATATGGCACTCGCTCAAGTCGATCTCAAGAAGCTGATCGCCTATTCGAGCGTGAGCCACATGGGGTTCGTCACTCTTGGCCTATTTGTTCTGAACCAACAGGGCATCGAAGGGGCCGTCCTACAAATGGTCAACCATGGAATTACGACCGGTGGGCTGTTCCTCTGCGTTGGAATCATCTATGAGCGCACCCATAGCCGGCTGATCGCCGACAATACCGGATTGGCAGCCCCGATGCCTCAGTATGCCACCCTGTTGGTGATTTTCGCCTTGTCCTCACTCGGTCTCCCCGGCACCAATAGTTTTGTCGGGGAATTCCTTGTGCTCGTCGGCACGTTCCTGTGGAGCAAGGTCGCAACCGCCTTTGCATCGGTAGGCATCATTCTCGCCGCCACCTACATCCTCTGGATGATCCAGCGCGTCGTCTTCGGGGTCCCCTCCCCGCACCATCTCTCAAAACTCACGGACCTCAACTATCGGGAACTCGTGATGCTGGTGCCGCTGGTCTTGCTGGTGTTTTTGATCGGGATCTTTCCGAATCCCTTCGTGACTCGGATGCACCAGAGCGTGACGAACACGATCGCCTCCATGTCTCGCGCGAAGGTTGCACCGACCGCCCACCCCTCTGCCGGGGGGATCGCGCCACTCCTGGCGGAGAGCGGAGCGCACCTGACGATTCAAGGCCCATCACGATGAGTCTGTACGGCGCCGATCTCTTAGCCCTGCTTCCTGAACTGATTATCGTCGTCACTGCCTGTCTCGTGATTGCGTTAGACCCCATCACTCCCGCTTCGCGACGAGACCTCCTAGCCTGGCTGAGTGTGGGAGCCCTTGCACTCTGTCTTGGGCTCACCGTCCACCAGATCAGCACACTGAACGTCCGGGTATCCGCGTTTAGCGACCTGGTGGTCGTCGATGCCTACGCCAGATTCTGGAAAGTGCTTCTCTACGGCGTCACTGGCTTGACCATTGTGATGTCGCTGCCCTATCTGAAAGCGGAGCGCATACACCTCGGCGAGTACTATGGGTTCATCCTTCTCGCCCTCTCCGGCATGCTGGTGATGGTATCCGGCGCCGACTTGCTGACGATTTATCTCGGCACCGAGCTCATGTCCCTCTCGCTCTATGTCATGACCGGGCTCAACCGGTCTAAGCCTCGATCGCTGGAGGCCGCAGCCAAATATTTCGTCCTGGGTGCCTTCTCCTCGGGCATCATGCTGTACGGCATCTCGCTCCTCTACGGCGTAGCCGGCAGCACCAAGTTGGCATCAATCGCCGGCGCTATCGGGACTCGCGGGGCAGACGACCCCCTTGTGCTGATCGCCACGATGTTGATAGCAGTCGGCTTCGGCTTTAAGATCGCCGCGGTACCGTTCCATATGTGGACGCCTGACGTCTATCAGGGCGCCCCGACGTCCGTCACGGTCTTCATGGCGGTTGCCGCAAAAGCTGCCAGCTTCGCCGCATTCATGCGCGTCTTCGTCGAAGGGCTCGGCGGGCTCAAGGCTGATTGGTCGTTCCTGTTTATACTCATCGCTGTTGGCACGCTAGTGCTCGGCAACGTCGTGGCCATTGTGCAGACCAACATTAAACGGATGCTGGCCTACTCCAGTATCGCGCATGCCGGGTACGCGTTAATCGGCTTTGTCGCGGCAGGCCGTGGAGTCGGCCTGTCCGGGGGAACGCCCGGCCTCGCAAGTATCATGATCTACCTCACCCTCTATTCGTTCATGACACTCGGTGCCTTCGCCGTCATCGCCATGCTGAGGAAAGGCGGGATCGAAGGAGAAGAGATTGAGGATTTCACAGGACTCGCCAAGCGCCAGCCGCTCGCGGCTTTTCTCATGCTGATCTTCATGGCCTCACTTGCGGGCATTCCGCCGACCGCCGGCTTCGTCGGAAAATTATATTTGTTTATGGCGGCCGTCGAATCAGGCTTGGCCTGGCTCGCCGCCGTGGCCCTGATCTTTGCCGTCGTATCGGCCTACTACTACATGCGGGTGGTGATGGTGA
>JBDTPK010000047.1:0-11257 GCA_039932735.1 Nitrospirota bacterium | reverse complement strand
CTTGACACCTCATTACGGACAGCCTAGCTTTCCTTGATGTCAGCGTCTAAGGTCAACTATCTCTTGAAGCGGATCGGGATCAAATGTCCTGCGGTGTCGTCGCAATTCACTGAGGCACAGGTCACGCAGAAACTTGCGAGAGCGCGAGCTTATCCGCCAATTCAGAACCGACTGCGCGGTCACGCCACAGGCAGCAGTGTCGAGGAGCACGTCTACATAGGCTCTATGGAATACTCGCTAAAGGAGATGAGTGAAGCCTTGAAGAAGATGAAATGCCTTGCTTATAACGTGAGAGGAGGCCTGGGTCATGCCACGAATCGAGCCCCAGAAACCAGACCAGACGTTTAATCGGAGCCGTGAATTTCAAAGAGAAGTACTGGCATATCTAAAACAACATGGTCCACAACCGTACGATGCACTCTACGTTCACTTCGACCCCAACCGTACTGCGGAAATAGAAGCCGTCTTACGTGAGTTGGTCCAATGGAAATTCATTGATAGGGGCACCGATTCGTGCATGATGGTGTCGATTACCGCTTCCGGCATTGCCCGGCTTGGAATCAAAGACATCTGAAAAGTTCAACGGTTTAACACGTGTTTCCGCCGGAAGCGAAAGGTAGGACAGAATGAGCAACGAAGACAAAGCCCATATCGAAGCGAACCTGGGAGTTATTAGAGAATATCTGATGGACCAATTCAAAGGGTTTGAACTTATCGACGGGCCAGATCGTCAGATCTCGCATACGTTTACGGTGACGAAAGCGTCTGACGAACGATACCAGCTAAAGGTTCCTTGGACACAACTTTCAGATCAAAGCAACACCCCTGAACAAACTAAGCAGAGCCTTGTCACGGGCGATGTAGCTGGCAGGATGAAAGGCAAGTCACAGGGGGAATATTTTTCCTGGGGAAAGTACTAAAACTCCGACGTGAATAGACTTCGAAATTCGCCTCGATTCTCCCGACCGCGCTCTCCCATTCAGCTCACGTTTGACAGAGATTCCATCCCCCTAACGGTTTCCCTAATTTATTGAGCAATATCGAGGTCCTGTAGCGTCCCATTCATTCTACACATTCCCGTTCCTTTCTATGGCGAGGGAGCGGCCGTGCCCAAGATGATTGAGGGATAGGCAGCAGTCGTGGGACTAACCGTTTAGAAATGGCAACAACACGTTTTTAAAACGGCTCGGTGTTTCACGTGGTCTCCTCGTTTTTTCTCTGTATCCTCCTCCCAACTGGTTCTCACGGTCTCCATCGATTCTGATGAGTCTATGCCTTGAGAGAACGTTTAGCTGATCGCCGCGCAGTCGTCCGACTTCGCCTAGAACGTCGTAGGGCGGTACGGGACGAGCGTCTCCTCTCCGTCCCTCGTGGCCCCTACGAAAGGATTTATGCCGCGGCCTCCAGCTCGGGCCTGTCTTCGGATCCGGTTAAGCCGAGACGGATGATGAACGTCGTCCCTTGGCCCAGCTTGCTCTCGACGGCAATAGTTCCCCCATGCTTGTCCACCACGACGGACCGGGCAATGGCCAGGCCCTGTCCCGTCCCTTTGCCCACTGCCTTCGTCGTAAAGAACGGGTCGAAGATTTTATGCCGGATGGCCTCTGGAATCCCCGTCCCCGTATCCGTGATGCGGATCTCCGCATAGTGATCGACCTGGCGGGACGTGATCGTGATGAGGCCCTTGTGGGGAGTCCCCCGAACCACATCTCCTATCGCATGGCTGGCATTCACAATCATATTGAGGATGACCTGATTGAACTGGCCCAGCAGACAGGGGACCAGGGGGAGATCGGATGCCAGATCGGTTGTCAGGTCGGCGATATACTTCCATTCGTTGCAGGCGACGATCACCGTACTCTCGATGGCTTTGTTGAGATCCACATAGGTCTTCCCCTCACTGCCGGGATGGGAGAAATCCTTCATCGCGCGCACGATCTTGCTGATGTGCTCCATCCCCTCAGTGGACTGCGCAAGCGCTTTAGGGATCTCCTCCGTCAAATAGACGAGGTCGGCCCGGTGTGAGGCGGCTTCGCAGGCCTCGATCAACTCCGGTGCACAGGTCCCGGCCCTGGCAGCTGTCCACAGCTCCCGAGCCCGATCGAGCACCGCCAGCAAGTCGATGAAGGAGTCCGACAGGAAGCGGATGTTATCGCCAACGAATTGTGTGGGCGTATTGATTTCATGCGCGATTCCTGCCGCCAGTTGCCCAATCGACTCGAGCTTTTGCGCCTGAATTAACTCCTGTTCCAGCTTGAGTCGCTTCGTGATGTCGCGGATGGCCGCGATAACCATACGGCCTTCGCTTGTCTCCAACGGGTTCAGACTGATCTCAGTGGAAAACTCGCTGCCGTCTTTCCGGAGCGCTCGCAATTCACGCCCCATGGATCGCGCATCGGGATCGACAAAGAAGCCGACCGGATGACTCGATGAGGTCTGGCGGAACCGTTCCGGCACCAGAAGCTCAATCGATTGCCCCAGCAGTTCCTGCCGAGTATAGCCAAAGAGCTGCTCGGTCTGGTGGTTGATGAGCGTAATCGTTCCGGCGTCATTGATGATCACATGCGCGTCCGGCGAGGATTCCAACAGGGTCCTGAATTGCTCCTGCGCATGCTTCCGCATCGTGATGTCTTCAAAGACGGCCAGGACACCGATCACATGTTGCTGCTCATCACGATAGGGAACCTTCACCGTATGGACCCACCGTTTCTCCCCGTCGACCTGATAGGGCTCCTCGATGTCCTTCGTCTTCCCACTGGCCATGACCTCCACATCGTCGTTACGATAGGCCTCGGCAATCTCGGAGGAATAAAATTCGAACGCGGTCTTCCCGATGAGCGCAGAGGGGGAAAGTCCCAGATCCTCCGCATAATTCGCGTTGCAGGACAATATGACCGAGTCGCGGTCCTTGACCAGAATGCGATGTGGCAGATGTCTGACCAGATTACGGTTAAGCCGTTCGCTCTTGAGTAAGGCCTCTTCCACCCGCTTGCGCTCGGTGATGTCGCGGACAGTTGCCTGGAGAATTGGTTTGCCATCTATCCGCATGCCACTGAGCAGCACTTCGGTCAGGAAGGTCTCGCCATTATCGACTCGCTTGTGCATCCACTCAAAGCAGTGACTGCCCGTTTCTATCGCTGTGGCGAGCCGCTGCTTGTACAGCAGCATGGAACTCGTACCGCACGGCTGTTCTACCGGCGACACATCGCCGACGGATTTTGAGCAGAACTCTTCCTGTGTCGCACAACCAAAGGTTGTCAGGGTCGCTTTATTGCAGTCGAGAAAGCGGTCTACGTCTACGTCTAGTAGCATCACCGGGTCGCTGTTCGATTCGAAGAGCGTCCGGAACTTTGTCTGTGCGAGCAGGGATTGCTCCTCAGCGTTCTTGCGCGCAGTGATGTCTTGAATTTGAGTGATGAAATGAATCGGAGCGCCCTTATCATCGCTGACTAACGAAGCTGACTTCTGAATCCAGACGAGATGCCCGTCTTTGTGAACGTATCGCTTCTCAATGTGGTAGCTTCGAATCTCGCCGCTGGCGAGTTTTTGAAACAAGGGCGCTTCAGCCTGCCAGTCGTCAAAAGGGGTGAGGGACTGAAATCTCTTCTTCAGCAGCTCCTGCTCCGAATAGCCGACAATGTCGCAGAGTGCTCGATTAACCTGCAGCCAGTGGCCGTCCAGCGCGAGCAGTGCCATCCCGATGGGTGCGAATTCGAATGCGCTCCCGAAGAGTTCCTGACTCTCCCGCAGTGCGTGTTCCATCGTCTTGCGTGCGGTGATGTCGATATTGCAGCCCGTCATCCACTCCGGACGTCCTTCCGTATCCCTGAGCAGGTCGGCGCGAGTAAAGAGCCAGCGGTAAGAGCCATCCTTGTGGCATAGACGGAACTCTAGCGTAAAGTCGGAGACTGGGTTCTCAATGAAGGCCCTCGAGCCTTGCAGGACTCGGTCGCGGTCATCAGGATGCAGGCGTGTTTCGAACTCCTCGAACCTGCTCGAAAGCTCCTCGTCGGTATAGCCAAGCTGAGCCTTCCACGACAGGGACAGTTCAATCTCATTGGTCTTGAGGTTCCAGATCCACAATCCGGCGTTTCCAGCCTTGAGCGCCAGTTGCAGCCGCTGGGTGACACCACGGAACTCTTCTTCACTGGCTTGCGCCTTCGCTTCCGCCGCCGCGGCGCGGGTGGATTCTTCCTGCGCAGCCACGCATTCGACCTTCACTCGACCGGTAGACCAGAACAGAAACCCCAGTATCGGCACCAGCACCAGAGCTCCGGCCGTGCCCAGCTTCAGCATCACCCCCTGGAGCTGCGCGAGAATGGCGCTCCGGTCCATCTGGACCAAGATGCCCCAGGGTATTCCGGGGAAATTCTCATATCCTTTGCACGAGGCATACCCCGTCACGACCGGACGATCCCGGCGCAGATGGTCCTCCTCGATGTACCCGGGCTCGCCCCTGCCACTCAACAGCGCCGAGGGCTGGCCAAGCCTCTTCAGATTCACCTGCCCTTCCTGGCGCAACCGCGAATCAACGAGGAGGCCCCCGTCACCGGTCATGAGCTGATATTCGATCGTCACGAAGTCTTTATGCCGCTCCACCTCCCGGACGGATCCCGCGAAGACCTGTTCCAGGACCGGAAGCGAGACGCGCGTCGTCACGGCGCCGAGAAACTCACCGCCCGGGCCGAGCACAGGCGCCGTGAAGCCGACGGCGAACACACCGCCGGCGTCCACTGAATATGCCGCGTCTTGTATGTGGATGCCGCCATGGTCCCGGACGGCCTGAAACCAGTCCTGCCGGCTCCGGTCTTCCCCCAGGTTGGCGGAGGTAGTCGAGGCCACAATCCGCCCTTGCGCATCGACCATGCCCAGCCAGGCATAGTACTGGTAGCTCTTCTTCATGGCGTGGAGATGTTTCGAGATCGCGACGCTGTCGCCTCGTTTAAAGACCGGTGACTGGGCCAGCATCTGGATGTCGCCATAGCGCTCATAGAGGATCCGGTCCAGCTTATCCGCCACATTGGCGGCCGTGACCGCCAACCCTTCTCCTTCCTTATCGATCAGATGGCTTTCGACGAACTGGAGGGCGACCGTCGCAAGGCCCAGCGTCACGGCGACCAAGGCGATCATGACCACGTCCATCCACTCCTGCGGGGCCCGGCGCGATGGTGTGCCTTCCGACCGTGCCAGCCTACCCAGCCTACCGGGTGTCGCATGGTCCCATGCGCGGTCGCGATGCGCGCGATAGATCCCGGCGCAGAGCACCAGAAAGCCCGCCGTCGTATGCAAGGCCATCGTGCCATTGAAGGTGACGGAGGAGATCAGGCCAACGCCGGGGAGATACCTCAGGAGGCCGAGGCCGGCGATCATCGCAATCAGCAGGATGAACAGGTGAATGAGCCAGCCCGCCTGAAGGGACCGTAGGTTCAGCAGGATCATGGTCGCACCGACCATGAGGAAGCTGACCGCGGTGGCATAGGACATCCGGCCGAGGTCTGTAGCGTCAGTCGCGTGTAAGGCCGTAAGCAGCCATCGATCCAGCCCCAGGTCCCATCCCCCCACATATTCGCTGAGCGTGAGCGCGCCAAGGGCAGCGACCAGGCCGGCGCACACTCCTGCGCCGAGACGCGCGCGCGGACCGGCGACGCCTGCCGCCCCTGCACTGAGCCACAGCGAGAGGCCGGCCAGGATAAAGGCCAGCGCCGTGTTGGGCTTCATGGAAGCCCATCCGGGGACAAGGCTCGTCAGGGCGGTGATCCCAACGGACCAGCCCAGCAGGACGAGACCGCCGATCAGCATGATGGTCACGCTGGCAATGCGTGGCAAGGACACGATCATAGCCTGAACATTCCAGCCTCTCGCGCACCCATGAGTCGTTCACTGTGACCATCGCTAGTCATTTCTGCTTCCCATACTATCGTCAAATAAGTAATTCCGCGAATAGATTGCAATAGTCCACCGCGGCCTTCCGTGATATCCGTTTGAAACCACATGCGTGCCTGTCTCGCGGCGGTCTGATGTGGGAAAACATATCGATGTCGGAATGTGAGCGAGCCGATCAGAAGGAGCTGGAACCTGTGCGGGTGTGGGATACCGAGTGGGTGGAAGTAGCGCTTTTGCGACCGAGACCCCTTGCCGATGTTCAAGTAGACGAGATCCGACTGCTGCACCTCGTAGACCAGAGGACGCCATCCATCTCCGGTATATGCATATCGAAGATGATGAGATCGTCCGGTGTCTGCTCCAACGTCTTCAACCCCTCCATGAGATGTAAAACACATTACTCAGTAGTCAGTAATTAAGACGACAGCACCGCCAACAAAACCCGCTTAGAATAAGGTCACCGAAGACGTTGTGTTTTCCAAATTACCAACTTGTGAGTAATATGGGCGCGCGCTCGATAGCGAAGCGGCAGCGCCAACAATCAATTCATATGTATAACGCCCTCCGCCGTCCGGTCCGGCGCTGAGCACGCTTTTAATGCGTCAAGTACTGTGAAGGAAAGATCCATAATTCATCACTCTCAAACAAACCTTAGACAGAGATGGATATGCGGCGGTCAGGCTAGGACGTCCGTGGGCAAGGTGTCAAGACAGACCGGGGCGGGGTTTTTCACTGTGCGAATTCAGACCCCTGTAACAACGGAAGAGTGTTTATTGTAGGGGTGATTTAACTATAGAAGAGCCACACAAAAGTCATGGCTCCCCTGTTTCTGGTTACGGTTCGGTCACCCTGCTTCAAAACATCTCAGTTTCGTAATGCACGACCTCTCACAGGCTGCTGAAATACTCTGTGGACACGCCGGACTCCTCTGGCCTGCACGCCCAGGGCACAGAGATACACCCTGCGGGAGGTTGTTGGGCGCACTTGTAAACTATCGAAGCTTCAAGCCTGCCTCGATATCTTATCCGTGGTGCTAGAGGGAACTACCAGGTCCTGAAAGGACCGCAATCGAGATGGATGAACTTCCTGCGTGGATAAAACCCGACCCCACCATACTGAAGCTTCAATGCAGCATGCTGAATCTCGCGAAGCTTGACACCGGGAATATAGAAATCAACCGCCTGCCCCTGAACATGCAGACTGTGCCGCGCGACTCGCCGGCTCCGCTTCAGAAGCTTCGCGTTGTATTCGGGAGACCGGTAACCAGAAATCACGTGGATCTCGCCGGCGCCAGCGAGGGCTTTGTGCACGAGATTGACATGTTCCAGCAATTGCACATCGATGGCGGCGACTTCATTTGTGTGATGGCAACGCAGAAGATGATTCACTTCATCCAGCGCCGTCAGATCATAATGCCCTTCGTCATCACGATAACGCACTCGCAGTCGTTCGTTCGTGTGCACGTTGAAGAAGGTGAGTTCAGCGTCAGGAAGGTCGTTCGCGCGCGCAACCGAGGGCCGAAACAGCCTACTCCCGAGCAACACCAGCCCAGCAACAGACGTTTTCAGTAACGTTCGGCGAGTCCAAGACCAAGAATCTGGATGCTGCAAAAAACCGCTCCGGAAGAAGTTGCATTGCAGTCTGTCATGACAACGAGTCTGCTTGTATCAAACGCCGACAGAGCCAGTCAACTCCTTCCTCTAGATTTTTTTGTGAGCGCAATCCTCAAACGCATCCCCCCCGTCCCATATGATTCAATCACTATCGGCATGGGATCGATCGGTGTCAGAGAGTCCTTGTGACGACGCCTGAGCCAAGGTCCTTCACTTGCTGCGGCTTATTTGGATAGCCTTACGAACATCCCTTGAGAAGGGTGCTCGATTTGTCCTCCGCGTACGGAGATCGAAGCTTCTGCCTATCACAATGTTTTCCCAACATCAGGCTAGACAGGAGAACCCAATATAGGTATGATCAAACACATTAGGGGTATACCTCACGGCATGGCCACAATCCTCATTATCGACGACGAAGCATCGATCCGGAACCTCTTGAAGGAAGTCCTTGAGAAGGAGAGCCACCGTGTACTCGTGGCCAGTGATGGTCAGGAAGGCTTGACGCTCTACCAGCAGAACAAAGTGGACCTGGTCCTTATGGACATTCTGATGCCAGGAACCGACGGCCTCGAAGCCACATTACAACTGACGCGGGAATATCTCGACGCGAAGGTCATTGCCATGACCGGCGCACAAGGGGATAAGAACTTCCTCGACGTCGCGAAACTCTTCGGCGCCCGCCGCGTCTTCGAAAAACCTTTCGATCTCGACAAACTCGTCCACGCCATCAACGAAGAACTCGCCAAGTAGCGATCACGGCCCAGCCAACTTTCTTCGGCTTCATCATTATTGTCTGTATACCACCGCTCCCTCAACCTTACCGTCGGAAGACGGAAATATCTGGCAATCGGAACATCGTATCATCATGATTCCGACAGGAAGAAAACGCGATTTTGACATGAATACTTGCACAAGAACACGAGACTTGAGCTGTCTTATCCTCTGGATCGTGTTTACGCTTATGGTTGGGGTATTGCCCCTGAGTAACTTTGTGGGTCACTCACACTGGGAATACATTCAGTGGGTTCCGACCGCTGAAAATCTCCGTTCACCCAAATACCTCCTCGACATCTTCTCCGACATTGTCGGGAACACCCTGCTCTTTGTTCCTCTTGGCTATTTTCTGAGACGGTTGTTCATCACTTCCAGCACCTCACAACAATTGCTCATCGCTGCCGGGATCGGCATCATGCTGTCACTCAGCATCGAGCTGTATCAAGTCTATTGCCACAACCGCTTTCCCTCGATCTTCGACGTCATCACCAATGTGACCGGAACAGTCATAGGGGTCCGCGTTCCCCTCTTCTCACGAAAGAACGCCTCGCCGGACTCGCAGCGTCTGAGCGGGACACCCAATCCAGAAGATCGTCGCCACACTCCTTAGCACACATAAGTTGGAGCGATTCTGTTGTCATCACGCCATCACAATTTCCGCCAACTCATCGCCCTGCACTGAGTTCTTTTCTGGCCAATGAGCGCATCATGACGGGGTCGCTGTACGCCACCTCACTCAAGGCATCCATGATATGGAGCCCTTTCTTTGCGACCAACTCCTTGGCCCTCGCATAGTTCTTCGCCGTAAATCGAGCCGCTGCGGGCTGACCGTTCACAATCTGACATGCCAAGATCTCGCCGTTCACTTCCAGTGTGCCTCCCTGCTCGACCAACGTCTTGGCCTGCGCCGGCGTAATGCCATGGAGCTGGGCGAACTCCTCCAGTCCGCCCGTCTCAACCAACCGTCCGTCCGGCATGATGCAGAGTCGCTTGAAATGCGGCGACCAGTCCTTGCGGAAGTCGATGTACTTGATGTCTCCACCTTTCGCGACTGCGCGATCCAATGTCCGATAGTCGAGTCCGAGATTTTTCTGATCAAGTTTCGACTTCAACTCCTCCGGTAATGTCTTATGAAAAACCATTGCCGCCACCTCATCGAGCGGAATCTCCCGTGCGTGCGACAACTGCTCCGCCTCGGCAAACTGCATGAGGTCCAAGGTCCAGGTCTGTTTGGGAACCTCCCCCCTCGGATCAACTCGACAAGCGAACAACCCTCTCGTCAGAATCCCGCCGACCTGCGGGTATACGTACACCCCGCCTTCAGTCAGCAACGTCTTCATCATCTCCAGTGGAACCTCGTAGCTTTCAGAGAGAACTTTTGCATGTGCAGTCAGATCTTCTTGCAACGTCATCGCGCAGGCCGTCACATTCCCCGGTGCGTCGAACTCAGAATAATCCTCAATGATGTTATAGAGAATTGAGGGCTTCAGCTTCTCTGATTTTTTCCTTATTTTAAACATGAGATATTCATTTCTAAGATACTGAAATACAATAACTAACTGTACTCACAAATGATGGTACGGCGGCAAGGTCATGAGTCTTCCATCTTCCACGGGCCCGCCGATCGTAAAGTGATAGAGCGATTGGAAGCTCAGCCCCTTCACCTCGACGATCTCATGCACCGGATCGTCGAAGAAACATCCGATCCCAGTGGCCCGCACCCCCGCGGCTTCAGCTTCCAGGTACAGCACCTGCCCCAGCAACCCCGACTCCCAGAATAAACGTGGGTACCACCAGGCCCCCCCATCCCGCACGCGCGCCTCAAACTCGGCCAGCATGCCGAACGAGAAGGCGCTGTCGCCGGCGATCTCTTGATGACAACTGACTTGAATGGCCAGTTTCTTCGCATCCCCTTCAAGCAGCCAGTAGAGCGGCAGATCCTCCGGACAGCCTGGAGTCGGAGACCAAGTCAGTTCTGGATTCATGGATTGCTGAATCAACGGCAGCTTCTTTGGATCACGGGCCAGAAAATAGAGTCCTGGCGTCAGGCCCTCGACCCGATGCACAAACATCAACAGGTGAATTGCCGGCTCGTAAGGCCACACATCCCACGGCATCGGTCGATCCAATTGCGACCGATCCGCACGAGGCATCACCCGTTCCATCATGCGAAAGAATGTCGCCGCTGAGATTGACGTCTTCCCGTCGAACGACACAGCACTCCGGCGTTGGCGAATGATTTGACCGGCCGAAAACTGGTGAGACGTCAGGGGTGAAGGGTGAGGGGGTTTCTGATCGCGGGAATCCTTCAAAGAGACGATCAGTTCTTGAGCCTGCCCCTTCCAGGAGGCCTCTGCCACCGCATCAATGATGTCCCAATGCACTCCGTGTTCACCACTCAACCGATTGGCCTTCCCCTGCCATGTTGCCTTCGCGAGCTGTTGCACGATCTCCGAATCTAGACACAATGGGATAGCGGGCTCCATATCGCGTTTCACGTTTAACGTTTCACCTTTTACGTCTCCCGATGGCCAAATCACAGCCAGACAGTCCGGATGTTCCGATTCAACCGCTGCAAAGTCGTCCACCCTATCGGTCCCCAACAGAAGCGCGATCGTCTGTTGTGCCACGCCATCCAGCAGCGCCATGTTCCAGCCCAATGTCGCCGCGGCGATCCGCGCTGCGCCGATCGCATGGCCAACGTCATGATTGCAGTAACGGAACGCCCGCTCTCCATACTTCCACGCTTCTCGCCAATGAACCGAGGTCAGGCCGAAGAGAAATGCACCGGAAGGAAAGGGAGCCAGCAGTCGAGCGATCTGTTCAGCGGGAAACTCAGCGCGTAACTCCAGGCCATGTTCTTTAGCTGCGTAGTGATAGAGCCCCTGGTTCATTTCAAGTCCTTCGATCCTCGGCAGAACCACATAGCCTTCTGTTGGATGGAGGTTGCCTGAGGAAGGATTACTTCTCAGCGGCCACTCCGACTC
>JBDTPK010000046.1:0-11540 GCA_039932735.1 Nitrospirota bacterium | reverse complement strand
TGGACATGAACCGTATGACGATCAAACTACAAGAAGCGCTCCAGACCGCGTCGTCCCATGCCACGAGACGGAGTCATCAGGGAATCGACGTCGAGCACCTTCTGCTTGCGTTCCTGGAACAGGATGGGGGTCTCGCATCTGCTCTCCTTGAGCAGGCAGGGTTGTCGGTCCCTTCCGTCCGCCAGGCAGTGGAACAGGCATTGGCGAAGTTGCCTCAAGTACAGGGCGCCGGAGGAAGCCCTGGGCAACTGCATGTCGCCTCTCGGCTGAGTCAGGTTTTGACCAAAGCCGAAGACGAACAACGCGCACTGAAGGACGACTATCTCAGTGTCGAGCACGTCGCCCTCGCCATGGTTCAAGAGGGAGGGGTGTTCACGAAACTCGGCCTGACAAAAGAACGACTCCTGGGCGCGCTGCAACAAGTACGAGGATCTCAGCGGGTCACAAGCCAAGACCCCGAAGGCACCTATCAGGCGTTAGAAAAATATGGCCGTGACCTCACGCGGTTGGCCGGACAAGGGAAACTGGATCCCGTCATTGGGCGCGATGAGGAAATTCGTCGCGTCATTCAAATTCTCTCACGACGAACTAAGAATAATCCCGTGCTGATCGGCGAACCGGGCGTGGGGAAAACCGCCATTGTTGAAGGGCTTGCCTCCCGCATCATCAAAGGCGACGTACCGGAAGGGCTGAAGAAGAAGCGCGTCATCACGCTGGACATGGGATCCTTGGTGGCCGGAGCAAAGTTCCGTGGTGAGTTTGAGGAACGATTGAAGGCGGTTCTCAAAGAAGTGCAGGCCGCAGAAGGGCAAGTCTTGCTGTTCATCGATGAGCTGCATACTGTCGTGGGGGCTGGCGCTGCGGAGGGGGCAATGGATGCCGCCAACCTGCTCAAACCCATGCTGGCCCGCGGCGAGCTGCATTTGATCGGTGCAACCACGCTCGACGAGTACCGAAAACACATCGAGAAGGATGCGGCATTAGAACGACGGTTCCAAACGGTGCTGGTCAAGCAGCCGACGGTAGAGGATACCATCTCGATTCTGCGCGGACTCAAGGAACGCTACGAAGTGCACCATGGGGTGCGGATTAAAGACGCCGCGCTGGTCGCCGCGGCGAAGCTCTCGAACCGGTATATCGCCGACCGCTTCCTCCCAGACAAGGCCATTGATCTGGTCGATGAATCTGCGGCCCGCCTGCGCACCGAGATCGATAGTTTGCCGGCGGAGCTCGACGAAGTCTCGCGCAAGGTCATGCAACTGGAGATAGAGCGGGAAGCGTTGAAGAAAGAACTGGATCAGGCCAGTCGGGCACGGCTGGCAACCCTTGAACAGGAGTTAAGCGAGAAGCAGCGAGATATGGAGGCCCTCAAGACACGATGGACTTCTGAGAAAGCCTCCGTGTCGCGTCTACGCAAGACGCGAGAAGCGATGGAAGAGGTGAAGCAGGGGATTGAACGAGCGGAACGGGCTTACGATCTCAATCGTGTGGCGGAGTTGCGATACGGAGAATTGCCTCGCCTCGAGCGGGAACTGGCCTTGGAGCAGGAGCAGCTCGGCAAGAAACAAGGGGAAAGCCGGCTGCTCAAAGAAGAGGTTGATGAAGACGATATCGCGGCCATCGTGAGCCGCTGGACTGGAATTCCGGTGTCCAGACTGATCGAAGGAGAAACCGAGAAGTTGCTGAAGCTGGAGGAATTACTCCACCAACGTGTGGTCGGCCAGAACGAAGCGGTGCAAGCCGTCGCCGATGCGGTCCTCCGTGCTCGCTCCGGCATTAAAGACCCAAACCGGCCCATCGGATCGTTTCTCTTTCTCGGTCCGACCGGGGTAGGAAAGACCGAATTGGCACGGGCACTTGCGGCAACACTCTTCGATGACGAAGCCAGTCTGATTCGCATCGATATGTCCGAGTATATGGAAAAACACACGGTGGCTCGTCTGATCGGAGCCCCGCCTGGTTACATCGGCTACGAAGAGGGTGGACAACTGACTGAAGCTGTCCGGCGGCGTCCGTTCTCCGTCATCCTATTCGACGAGATCGAAAAGGCCCATCACGACGTCTTCAATATATTTCTGCAAGTGTTGGACGACGGACGATTGACGGATTCTCAGGGCCGCACTGTCGACTTCAAAAATACGGTGTTGATCATGACCTCGAACATCGGCAGCCCACAGATCCTTGAGGCGCAGCAACGGCGTGCCTCCTATGATGAGGTCCGTTCTGTTGTGATGGCAGAACTGCGAAACCACTTCCGTCCGGAATTCTTGAACCGCATCGACGAGACCGTAGTATTCCATCCTTTGGAGACAGAACAGCTCACGAAGATCGTGGACATTCAGCTCGATCGGTTACGGGCGCGTTTGGCAGAGCGACGGATCGTGCTGTCCGTGACACCGGCGGCTCTGCGGGATCTGGGTGAGCGAGGCTACGATCCCGTCTACGGAGCGAGGCCCGTGAAGCGATTGATTCAACAGGAAATTGAAACGCCGATGGCGCGTCAATTGGTCAAGGGCGAATTGCGCGATGGAGACACCGCGACCGTGGAAATAAAAGACCGGCAAATCGTCATCGTGCCGACGGTTGCGGAATAGAAGACGTTGACATGCCTCAGCCCAAGGTGACGGATCCGCCTTTTACATCGTGGGTTGTGCCGCTGGAGCGGAGCTTGTCGATGTTCCATTCGGTGGGAGAGACTCGGATCACATGGCCTTTGATTGTATGGAACTCCCCGTTTGTGAAGGCCACGACGTCGGGCGCCTTCACCTCCATCTGCAAGATGACAGTTCCCGAGGCCGGATGTGTGAGCAGCAGACTCTTCGGAGTCTTCGTCACGTCGTAGGCGCGCTTCTCGTTGATCATCAAGGTGCTATCGTTGAGCTTCGCCGTCACTTTCCCGTTCGCATCAAACAGTGCAAAGTTCACAAGTAAGGCGCCTGTGATGGGTTTCAGTGCGACCTGAATCTGTGGAACGCCCTCGATTTCAATCATGCCGTCAGTATTGCGGTACAGATTCGAACCCACTTCTACGTCCATATATGGCCTCATTTTTCGACGATGTGAGACACAGTCATTATGATTTCTTGATACGATCCAAAATCAATGCAATACAGCCGCCGAGCAGTCCTCCGCCTAAAATAGTCGTGAGCAGCTCGACCAATTTGAGTTCCCACACCGATCCTTGCGCTTGCATGGCTTCCCGTATGCCGCCCTGCAGCATAATCACGGCCAGCGCCATGGTGGCGCCGACAATGAACCACCAGAGAAAGACTTTCGCGGTCGCCCACACAGGGAATCCTCAAAACTCCATTCGACGGTCGAGGCTGCGGTATTGAATCGCTTCTGCCACATGCAGCGACTCAATCGAATCAGAACCTGCTAGATCGGCAATGGTTCTCGCCACACGCACAATGCGCCCATGGGCCCGAGCGGACAATCCGAGTTTGGTCAGCGCCTGTTCTAAAAGTTCTTGAGCCGGAGTCTCTAGCTTACAGTACCGTTTTAGAAGCCTGGGCTTCAACTGTGCATTCGAAAGAATCCCGTCTTGGCGATAGCGGTGGCGTTGTCGATCTCGTGCCGCCAGGACGCGCGATCGAATCGTGGCGGAACTTTCCGGCATAGGACCGTGATCGTGCAGATCTCGCACGGAGACCGGTGGAACTTCGATGTGAATGTCGAGTCTGTCTTGAAGCGGCCCCGATAATTTGGCTCGATAGCGGCGGATTTGTTGGGGGGTGCAAACACATTCACGCGTACGATCTCCATAGTATCCGCAGGGGCAGGGATTCATCGCGGCGATCAGCATGAATCGCGCCGGGTAGCGCAGCGAGCCGCTGGCCCTCGTCAAAGTCACATGCCCGTCTTCCAACGGTTGCCGTAATCCATCCAGGACGGGACGGCGAAACTCCGGGGATTCATCCAGGAACAACACGCCATTATGCGCTAAGGATACTTCTCCAGGCCGTGGAACGGCTCCACCTCCAATAAGTCCAGCATCGGAAATACTGTGGTGTGGAGCGCGAAAGGGACGGACCGTCAGCAGTGGGTGATTGGCTGATAATTGTCCGGATACGCTATGGATACGGGTGGTTTCGATCGCTTCCTCCGGTTCCATGAGGGGGAGAATCGTCGGGAGACGTTTCGCCAACATGGTCTTGCCCGATCCGGGCGGTCCTACCATCAAGAGATTGTGGCCTCCAGCTGCTGCGATCTCCAAGGCGCGCTTGGCCTGGTCCTGTCCCTTCACATCACCGTAGTCGTCATCCTCCACCGGGCGAGTGGTAGAAAATCCGTCCAGGCCTGCGTACGCCGGGCTCAGTGCGACTGTGCCATTGAGAAATGCCACGGCCTCGGGAAGCGTGTGGAGCGGATAGGCCATCACCCCCTCCACCACGGCCGCTTCTTGGCTATTCTCAGCCGGCAAGAGCAGGCTATAATCAGGCCGACAGGCGATCGCAATAGATAAGGCACCGGTAATCGCCTTGATACGTCCGTCTAACGAGAGTTCGCCGACGCAGACGCGGCCAAGAATACTCTGGGGTGCAATCACTTCTTCCGCGACAAGAATTCCAATAGCAATGGCTAAGTCGAGGCCCGATCCTTCCTTCTTGATTCCTGCAGGAGCAAGATTCACCGTGATTTTCTTGGCCGGGAAATGGAAACCCGTATTCTTGAGCGCGGAGCGAACTCGGTCGCGGCTCTCACGCACTGTGGCATCGGGGAGGCCGACAACTGAGAATTGTGGAAGCCCTCCGCCTATATCGACTTCCACATCGATGAGATGCGCATCGATACCGACAAGTGCAGCACTCAGAACTTTTGCAAGCATGGGTGACTCCGGTGCAAGGCGTACGGCGGCTGCCGGATTATAGGAACGATGTCGAATTGTTTCAACAAAACAGTCGAAACCAGCAGAGGTTCGCTCCAGTTCCGCTGTTTTCATTGCGCCAGGCTAAACGCTAGCACGCCCTTCTCCCCTTCTGTATAATCCCTCCCTATGTCTATCCCCTCCATCTGCTTCCACTCTAGATTCCTCAAACGTACATCGCTCCTCATGCTGCCAAGCCCTCTGCCGGTATGTATTCTCCTTGGTGGCTTACTCATAGGAACCGGCAATCCAGTCTTGGCCCAAGTGCCTGGCCGTGGAGCCACCCCATCTGGACCAATTGGAGCGTCGATGGCCGTCCTTGCCACACTGCAAGATGCCGATGTGTTGCCGCCGGAAAACTCTCTTGAAGCCAATCGTGTCATCAAGGCCGTCATCCAATTTCAATCGGTGTTTCTAAAGAGCGGTGATCCAGCCGTACAGGTCTTTTTGACTCAATCGTTGGCTGCACAGGGAGGGGGCAGCGCAGATGAAACCCTGGCTCGATTCCGTTCTACGGGCTGGACATCGGATGTGCTTGAGGCGGTCAGTGAACAATGGATCGCCACAACGGTCGATCAGCGAGATCGTTTGGCACCTGGTTTTCGCCAATTCAACGTAAGTCCGATGGAGTTCGATGGGTTGATGGAACTCATTGCGAAGGCACGCATTACGTTCATGCAACGGGGACAAACCATGCACCAGGTATTCGTCCAACGACGGCGGGAGATGCCGGGTGGGACACAATAACGACAACAGGGAGGACACCATGGCAACGAAAGCCTATATTCTCATCAAGGTCAAAGCAGGAAGTACGAAAGATGTACTGCAGACCCTCAAGCGCCTCACCGGCGTGGAACAAGCCCACTCTTGTTTTGGGAGGCCGGACATTATTCTGTTTATCACGGTCGCGGACGAACGAGCCCTCTCGGACGTGGTCATCACAAAGATTCATCAAGTTGAAGGGGTGGAGGAGACAGATACGCACATCGTCGCCGATCCGTAGTTCTTCCGGAAAGCTCAGGTTACGGGTGAGAACAGATCTGGTCCTCTTTCAGCCTCGACCTCAACCGTCTTTTAGGTATTGAGGTCTACTCGCAACGACGCGACAGTGACGCAGGCCCCGCCAAGTTCTGCAGAACGGTAACAGGCGTCGGCCACCTCGACAGCCCGACAGCCATCGCGTCCAGTAATAGGGGGCGGGCTGTTCGTTTCAATGGCATGAACGAAGGCGCGGAGTGTGGCGAGAACCGTCTGCTGTGGTTGGGCGGTCCTCGCGAACGGAGCGCTGTCGCCGATGACGCCGCTCACTCGCTGGTGAAACCAATCAGCGGCAATTTGCCCCTTGATCCCCACCCATTCTGTTCGCGCAGCTCTCCCCGCCCCAACACGTGCAATGTCCATGACGCATCGCAGACCGCTCACGGTTTGGGCCTGCACGATCGCCATCGTGTCTGGCGCCACAGTCGGAAGCTGGTCCAACTCGCAGCGGACGGCGGCCAGCTCCTCGCCGATAAGAAAGGGCACCAGATCCAAGAGGTGAACCCCGAATTCCAAGAGCGCTCCGCGCTGGCCCACTATCGGTGTCTGAGCCAGGTCACCGGCTTTCGTTTCAATCCTGCTTGTGAAGGTGGCGTACCGGAGCGTTCCAATTTCAGGCAAGTGTTTTTTTAAAAGTAGAATCGTCGAGTCGAAGCGCAGGGTCTGTGCAGTCATGAGCAATACGCCTGACTCTTCTGCCGCCGTGACCATCGCTCGTGCTTCACGGCCTGTCAGAGCTAAAGGTTTTTCAATGAGGATCGGTTTCCTCGCCTTCACGGCTTCAAAACAGATCTCAGGACAGAGCGCAGGAGGGGTCACTACGACGACGGCCTCTACTTTCTGATCGGCGATCAAAGAACGATAGTCCCCATGGACAGGAATCTCTGTCGTCGGGAGCGAAGGCAGTCCCTGCTCGATTCGTTTCCGACAGAGGGCGACGAGGCTCACCCCTGGTAGATCATGCAGCAGATGGTGGGCATACCGGCTGCCATGCCGGCCTACACCGATGAGTCCGATTCTGAGCGGCATAGTCGTGTTACATCCCTATAGGTGATGAAACTCTAATCGTCACTGGACGCTGGGTCAACTATCACTCGACCCCCTGCAGCCGAATTGACAACCCGACAACAGGGTCCCTATAGTACGCCCGCATCGCATAGATCCCGTGTCACGATGACAGCCCTCGCAAAGCCGCGATGGAGAAGAGATTGCCGCAATGATATCCACCATCGCTCCTTTTACCCTGGATCAAATTGGGACCGGCACGGCTCGGTTTCCAACTGGTATCGCTATTCCAACGCTCACGGATGCCGCCGTCGATCCCTATATCCAGACACGCATCTCGAAACACGTGCATGTGGAATGTGTTCAGTTTTGGCCTCAGCCAAAAGGGCGCTACCCTGGTCTCGTCCTCTTGCATGAAGAATGGGGGCTGACTGCGCAAATCAAGGATCTCGGTGCCAGGCTGGCGTGCGAAGGCTATGGCGTCATCATTCCAAACTTGTACGGACGACTGGGTGGTATGGTGACGGCCAACGCCGAGGTTGCAAATGCACTCATGAGTAAGCTGAACGAATCGTTCGTTCTGCAAGACATCAACTCCTGCTGTGAGTTTTTGAATACTCGCGACCACATTAAGCAAAACATCCACGGCGTGGTCGGCTACGGCATGGGTGGATCGTACGCACTCCGGTTCGCCTGTCAACGGAAACGGCTCCGAGCAGCGGTCGTCTATTACGGCCGAGTAATGCAGCCTGATACTGCGATCACCGATCTGTTCTGCCCGGTACTCTATCACCAGGCCGGTCAGGACCAGTGGGTGCCCAGTCAGGATGTGGACCGGTTGCGTACTGCTGCGGCTGAGCATCACAAACGCGTCGAGATCAGAACGTATCCCAATGCTCCCCATGCGTTTTGTAATGAACAACACTTAGACCACTATCGTGCCGAGGCAACAACAGAGGCGTGGGAGTCAACCGCTGCCTTTCTCAAGACCTGCTTCCAAGGGATCTGACCAGTTCTTCCAATAAATTGTGTGAGGAGCCCCCACTTGAGGCTCCAGGTGCAAGCACGGTAGAGTAGTACGATGCGCCATTATCTCCCCGTCTTGGTTCGACCAGCTCCATTACAAATCGGTCTCGCCCTCGCAATGGTGGCTTTCTCTGTTTTCGGGTCCTGGCTCACTGCCAAGGCCAACGAATTCCTTCCGAGTTCTACCCCAGATTTCCCCTCAATCATTCATGCCTATTCTGATCAACTGGCCAGAATAGCCTCCGACAAAATAGCCGGCAACCTGTTTGTATCGGCAATCGGTCCCGCGCTCCAGATGGACGATGCGACTCGGACATTGGGGTCCAACCCATTGCCGGCTAAGCTGGCAAACGAACTCCTGGTACCGGACCTAATGGAGGCTGTGCATCGATTGATGGGGAGTCTGGCCGCCTGGCAGCTTGCCTCGACCGTCAGGCAAGCTGTGAGGGATCAACATTTCGAGGCTGTGACTGAGCGACTATTCGGATACCCGCAAGCTAGGGCATGGCTCGATCAACAAAAAACCTCCCCCTGGCATGATTCGTTGAGTCAACTCTCTGATGTGGTGTCCTCCCCAGAATGGGCCAAGGGAAATCAGGCAGAATCTGTATTGCCCCTATTAGTCACGGTCCTTGAGCGAGCCGCTCGCCTGGAAGTAGACGCCATGCAGGCGGGCTACCTTGAATGGGATCGAGTGCGGAGTTGGAAGGATCGGGTGCGTGGCCTGCGCGGACAAAGTCGGCTGTGCGGGACCTGGCAGTGGATCATTCATAACCATCAGCAGAACCATCGAGAACAGAAGCTGTCGCTACTCTTTCCCTCGGTCGGACAGACCCTGAAGACTCTGCCGGGGCTCATGGAAGCGATCGTCTTGGGCGAGAACGTCTATTTACGCTGGGAACTCGATGGACGAGTCCAAGAAGATAGTTTGCAATTCAGCAAAGAAGGCCAACGCCTCGAAGGGACTTTCGTGAACTCCCAAGGAGGTTGGGGGTCCATCAGCGGAAAGAGAACTGTCGGCTGTGCACCCTAGCCACCCGCGACAGCGAAGCGTGAACCGCGAGATCAGCGAGAAGTGCGCGACGTAAGCAACGTGGGGTTCACCGCATTCGCTCACCTCACTTTTCACACTCGTCTCGCACTGATCCTCCCCCGAGATAGTGGACACCTCGAAAAGGGTGGGGCATGCTCACCCAGGAGGTGGTCAACATGGGGTAAACACAACGAGCATTTACTCGGGAATTCAAGCAGGAGGCCGTGAAACTGGTGCCGGTCGGCGGACATCCCACTGGTCGCTCGGGATCTCGGGATCACTCCGAATCTGTTACGGCGCTGGAAGCAGGAAGTCGCCGGTGATCCCGTTGCTGCGTTTCCCGGCAAGGGACGGCGCACACCCCACAAAGAGGAGCGGGCCCGTCTCACGCGGGACTTGGCCCGTGTGAGACAGAAGCGAGATTTTCAAAAAGTGTGGCGGCATACTTCGCCAAGCCGTCGTCAGGAGGGGCCAGGCCATTCGTGCGCATGCGGGCCGCGTTCCGGTGCGGCTGATGTATCGCACCGTGGCGGTGTCCCCCTCAGGCTACTGTGCCTGGGGGGCGCGGCCCGAGAGTCGCCGCGCGGCAGAGAATCGACGGCTGCTTGCCGAGATCCGGGTGATCCACGCGGAGTCGCGGAGGACCTATGGGAGTCCTCGGGTTCACGCGACCCTCCAGGCCCAGAGCCAGTGGGTGCGCCCCCACCGTGTCGCTCGATTGATGCGGGCAGGCCGCATCCGCGCCAAGACCGTGAAGCAGTGGCGGGCCACCACGGATTCGGTGCATCCGTATCCTGTCGTACCGAACACGCTCAATCGGAGGTTTGTCGTGGCCGCACCCAATCGTGTATGGGCCGGCGACATCACGTACGTCTGGACGGTCGAGGGCTGGCTCTATCTGGCGGTGGTGCGTGCTCTCTACTCGCGTCGGGTCATTGCCTGGGGGATGGGGAGCCGCCTAACTCAGGAGCTGGCCACCGCGGCGCTCACCATGGCCGTGGAAGACCGACGACCGGCGCGCGGCGTGGTGCATCATACGGACCGTGGGTCCCAGTACGCCGCCACCCGGTACCGCGCATTGCTCGCCAGTCACGGCCTGACGGCGAGCATGAGTCGGCGCGGAAACTGCTGGGACAATGCCGTGGTGGAAAGCTTCTTTCATACGCTGAAAACGGAACCCGTCCATCATCAGCGCTATCGGACACGAGAAAAAGCCAGGCAGGACATCTGCGAATGGATCGAAGTATTCTATAATCGAACCCGTCGTCATTCAACACGTGGCTATCGCTCCCCCTCCGAGTTCGATGCGATGGCGACGGGCTCTTAACCCGGTGTCTATGAAATCGAGGGAACATCACACAGCCATTGTATTAAGAACTGCGGCGTGTGGAGCGAGAGGGCCCATCCCGCCAGACTCCCCAGCCTAAGAGTATCCAGCCTGCCATGAACGCCAGCCCACCGATTGGGGTCACGGCCCCCATCCAGCGGATGCCCGCAAGAGATACCACGTACAGACTGCCTGAAAAGAGAAGAATTCCGAGCATAAAGAGCCATCCTGATTTTTCAAGGCGTTGTTCGGGGTAACGGTCGATCGCCCACGAAACGATACAAAGTCCAAACGCATGATACATCACATATCTTGTTGCAGTCTCGAAGACTTGGAGCATAGGTACATCCAAAATTTCCTTGAGCGCATGGGCACCAAAGGCACCGGCTGCAACGCCAAATCCCGCCAGAATGGCCCCAATCAACAAGAACCGTTGAGCGGATGACTGACCTATCATAAATATCCTCCTGTTTCGTGGTTTTCCCTGTTTTCCGGTTCATCCCAATGAAGGAGCGTGAAGTTTTCCTGGAGGTGGCCTCGATCAACCGAAGAAGAGAAACCAATCAGCCCCAGCAAGTTGTAATTTCAGAGACAGCGATCCCACAATATTCATGACGGTTCATTACGAAAGGCGTTCCACGTGAAGCGTATCTCGGGCTACTTCACGTTCCACAGGCACCGGATGAATAATGACGCAGATGCGCAGAGACTTCCAGTGGCGTAGCGAAGTTCAGACATGTTTTCTGGCGCATGTGCAGGCGATAGGCTAAGGCGTGCGGCAATACGATAGAGTCCCCCTCTATAGATCGTCTCGGTCGAACACTGTATGACCCTGTCGTCAGGATACGCGTGTTTCAGACGCCCGGCAATCTGGTCGGGCGAGCAGCCCTCGGCTAGTGCGTCCGCATATTCTGCCACAACCTTGGATCCAGAGTGGGCTGGCCTCCGCGGCTAACGGGTCCGAGCCGATGCCATAGGGTGCACCGTGCGGGCAAGATCCGCTCCTCGTGCGGCGTTGTAGGTGCATTCGCGGCTCACCATGCTGAGGAAGCAACCTTATATCGATATCATCGCTCACCTTGAATGTCCGTGGGCCGGGCCCAGGCTCACAGTTTCGCGGTTTTCCGCACGCATCCGCTGATCGGATCGCTTTGATATGGCAACACCGTAACTCCTCAGGGCCTGCAGTGGGACACCTGGCGTTAGAATTCAAGGCTTAAATATATAAGGATCTTTCCACCTTC